>JAKJAE010000061.1 GCA_022707665.1 Chloroflexota bacterium | reverse complement strand
ACAGCAGAGCGCGCAGGAGATCGTCGACTCGATCCTGGGCATGCAGTCGGGGACGCGCCTGCAGGTTCTTGCCCCTCTGGTGCGCGCGCGCAAGGGCCATCACCGTCCCATCTTCGAGGAGGCGCGCAAGCTGGGTTTCGTCCGTGTGCGGGTCGACGGTGAGGTCTTTGAGTTGGAGGATGTCCCCGAGCTCGACCGTTACAAGTTGCACGACATCGAGGCCGTGGTCGACCGGCTTGTGGTTCCCGATGCTGACGAAACCGCCGGGTTACTGACTCGGTGGAGACGTCGCTGCGGCTGGGGGATGGGGTGATGGTCGTTGAGATCGTGCGCTCGCCCGATCCTGCGGTCGTACAGGAGGGCGATGTGCTCTTCTCCGAGCGGCTCTCTTGCCCGATCTGTAACATCAGCATCCCCGAGATTGAACCTCGTTCGCTCTCGTTCAACAGCCCCCACGGTGCCTGCCCGGCGTGCGAGGGCCTGGGCTTCAAGCTGGAGCTCGACCCGGCGCTGATCGTTCCCAATGGACTGATGTCATTGCAGGATGGTGCCATTGCCTATGGGATGTCCGAGGACCACGACAGTACCTCGTGGCAAATCCTGACCAGTGTGGCCAAGCACTATGGGGTCGCGATGGACCGCCCGTGGAAAGACCTTACCGAAGCACAGCAGCGCATCGTACTCTATGGCACGGGTCAGGAGAGCGTGCCGGTTTCGTACGAGACGAGCCGCGGCCTGTGGTCGGGCCTGCGTCGGTTCGAGGGTATCATCCCAAGCTTGCAGCGTCGTTACGATGAGTCGAGCTCCGACTATATCCGTGGCAGGATCGAGGAGGTGATGAGCCAGACGCCGTGCAAGGCGTGCAATGGCACCCGGCTCAACGACGTGGCGCGGGCCATCACGGTGGCAGACAAACCCATCGACGAGTTGGCGAGTTGGCCTGTGGTGCGGCTCCAGGCGTGGATCGAGCAATTGATCGAAGTCGGGGAGACGGGTGGCGAGTCCGCGGGGAGAACGCTGGGCAGGGCCGGATTGGGTTCGAACGGTGAAGGCCCGCTCCTGACAGCCAAGGAGTATGCGATTGCCGAGCGGGCGCTCAAAGAGATCCGCAATCGCCTGACCTTTCTCGTCAATGTGGGCCTCGACTACTTGAGCCTGGATCGTGCGGCGAGCACGCTGTCGGGCGGTGAGGCGCAGCGGATCCGGCTGGCGACGCAGGTTGGCTCGCGGTTGACCGGCGTCCTCTACGTCCTCGACGAGCCCAGTGTCGGCCTTCACCAGCGTGATACCGCGCGGCTGATCGCTACGCTCAAGGATATGCGTGACCTGGGTAATACGGTACTGGTCGTCGAGCACGACGAGGAGACCATTCGTGCTGCGGATTGGATCGTCGACCTTGGCCCGGGCGCGGGCGAGCACGGCGGTGAAGTAGTCGTCGCCGGCCCACTGGACACGATCCTGGCCCATCCGACATCGCACACGGGAGCGTACCTCTCAGGGCGTAAGTTCATTCCGATTCCCGAGAAGCGACGCCAGGGCAACGGCAAGGCCCTGGTCATCCGCGGTGCACGGGCGCACAACCTGAAGAACATCGATGTACGGCTTCCCCTTGGCCTCTTTGTCTGCGTGACCGGGGTGTCGGGCTCCGGCAAGAGCACGCTGATGGTCGAGACGCTTCATCAGCGCCTGGCGCAGATCCTTTCGGGGGCGCGGGAACCTGCAGGGGAGTGCGATGCCATCGAAGGCCATGAATACATCGACAAGGTGATCAACATCGACCAGTCACCGATCGGGCGCACGCCGCGGTCCAACCCCGCAACCTATACCGGCCTCTTCGGACCAATCCGCGACATCTTTGCCAAATTGCCGGAGTCACGCATCCGGGGATACAAGCAGGGGCGGTTCTCGTTCAACGTGAAGGGCGGACGCTGTGAGGCGTGCGGCGGGCAGGGGGAGTTGCGCATCGAGATGCAGTTCCTGCCCGAGGTCTACGTTCCCTGCGATGTGTGCCATGGCCAACGCTACAACCGGGAGACCTTGCAGGTGCGCTACAAAGGGCTCAACATCGCCGAAGTGCTCGACCTGACGGTGACGGAAGCGCTGGAGTTCTTCGGATCGTTCCCGAGCCTCACGCCGCGTCTGCAGACGCTCTACGATGTGGGCCTGGGGTACATTCGACTGGGCCAGCCGGCAACCACGCTGTCGGGGGGCGAGGCCCAACGTGTCAAGCTGGCGCGCGAGCTGTCCCGGCGGGCGACCGGGCGCACACTCTACCTGCTGGATGAGCCAACGGTTGGCCTTCACGCCGCTGACGTCGACAAGCTGATTGAGGTTCTGCAGCGTCTGGCGGACACGGGCAACACCGTCGTCGTGATCGAGCACAACCCCGATGTCATCAAAGTCTCCGACTGGATCATCGATCTGGGACCAGAGGGGGGCGACGCCGGCGGTGAGCTTCTCGCCGAGGGCCCGCCTGAGGTGGTCGCCGGGAGCGAGCGTTCCTATACGGGCCAGTACCTCAAGCACTGGCTGGCCGAGGCACGCGTCCGGGCTACGTCGGGCACGGTCTGAGGGCGTTCGTCACTGCTGGGTGCGTGCAAGGTCCTCTTCGAGGCCGGTCAGGGCAACGTCGCCGTCGACTGAGGCGAGCGCCATGGCCTCTTCGAGAGCCCGCTGTGCATCTGCACTGCGTTCCTGAAGCAGATAGACCCGGCCCAGCGTCTGCAGTGCCACTGCACGCTCCACGGCGTTCTTCGCCCAGTTGAGGGCATAGGCTGCCAGTTGTTCTGCCTCGGCAAGCCGCTCCGGGCGTTCTGCAACGTAGAACTCCGCCACTGCATTCAGGGTGAGGAAATCGTTCGGCCCCAAGTCGAGGGCGTGGAGCAGATCTCCCTGGGCACCATCCACATCCCGAGCATCCGCGTTGTCGCGGTCAGGGACTCTTGCCGCCCAGGATTTCGCCACGTAGACAAGGGGTAGATCGGCCGAGGCACTGATAGCCCGCGTGGCGGCTCCCAGTGCTTCGGGCCTGTCATTGAAGTGAGCTGCCGCGATGGCAAGCCAGGCCTCGTACTCGGCGTGATCCGGGTTGATCTCCGCCGCCATATCGAAGGATCTTCCTGCTTTGCGGTAGTCGCCGCGGTAGTAGTGGATCAGGCCTAACCCATAGTGAGCTTCGGCCATCTCTGGGTCGAGAGCGATGGCCTGGCCAAATGCAGCCTCTGCATCTTGCCAGCGGAAGAGTGCATAGGTGGCGTGGCCTATCCCCAGATACGCGGCTCCACCTGCCTGCAGATCCCGTGCACGCTCAAAGTCACTGAGGGCCGCATCAGAAGCACCGGCATCCAAGTATACAGACCCGCGTTGGAGGTACAGAGTCGCATTGTCAGGATCCTTGCGGATCTGTTCGTCGTAGATCGTGGCGATGGGTCCTGCAGGCACAGGCGTAGCGGTTGGGGTCAAGGGGTCGTTTGCTACCGTGGTTGTTTCGGAAAGCGCGGGCGCGGTCGACGTGGCCTCTGCAACAGCAAGGTCTGACTCACTGTTCACGGCTGACGCCACGTCTAATGTGGGCTCGAGATCGATCGAGCTGGTGTGGAAGGCCCCGGTGATGAAAAGGATGAGCACCGCCCAGAACGCCAGCACGGCTATGCCCATTACGGCAAGAACGATCACCTGACCCGTGCTGAACCGGCGCCTCCTCGAGCGAGCCCGGGACTTCCCATTTGCGGCGGGAGGCTCTATGACCTCGGTAGGCTCGTCAAAGTCAACTCCTTCCAGGAGCTCATCCCAGGCTTCCGGGGCATCGGGAATCTCGGGGACAGGGCGTGCCGGAGCAGGGGGGGATGCCTCCGGCTGAGGGTGGGGCGATGTTTTCGCTTCACGTCGTTCGCGAAGGTCGTCAAGAAACTCCATATCAGCCTCCGTTTTGGCCTGTGGAGTCGTCGTTGGTCTGTAAATAGTATAAAGGTCCTTGGTACAAAGGCAAGTCTATTTGGCAGCCACGGGCTTCGTGGCACAATGGGAAGCGTATGCCAATGAAGAGAGCATGGGCATGGGGTGATCCGCCAACGATCGAGGCAGAGGAACGCTTCTGGCAACAGGGACTTCCGACCGTTGCAGGGCTGGATGAGGCAGGGCGTGGGCCGTGGGCGGGGCCCGTTTGGGCCGGCGCCGTGGTCTTGCCCGCGCTGGCGGATATCCCGGAGATCCTTGTGGGGGTGCGTGACTCCAAAGCACTCACGCTGCGCCGGCGTGAGGTGCTCCTGGGCCGCATCCGGGCTGTGGCGTTGGCAGTTGGGGATGGCTCCGCCTCGGTCGATGAGATCGATGCGCTGGGCATCGTCTCCGCGACTCGATTGGCGATGCAGCGCGCGCTGGGAGCGCTCAGCGTGAGGCCCCAGGCCCTGATCCTCGATGCGATCACGCTTCCCCACGTTGCCCTACCCCAGGACTCCTTTCCCCGCGCCGATGCCCGGTCGATCACGGTGGCCGCTGCCAGCATCGTCGCCAAAGTGTTGCGCGACCGGTGGATGGTGGAGTATGCCGAGGTTCAATACCCCGGCTATGGCTTTGCCCGGCACAAGGGATATGGGACGCGGCAGCACCAGGAGGCCCTGGACCGTCTCGGTGTGTGCCCCCTTCACCGGCGCAGTTTCCAGCCGATTGCTGACAGACTGGATCGGGCTTCATGAACATCGTCATGGTCGGCCCATTTGGGCTGCAACCGCGCATGACCATGCGCATGCGTGCCTTGCCCCTTGCCAGGGCGCTCGTGCGACGGGGACACGCCATTACGGTGCTTCTCCCTCCCTGGCAGAACCCCGAGGATGCAGGACGGTGCTGGGACGAGGGGGGTGTCCGCATCGAAAACGTGGCCCTGCCGCGCGGCGTGCCGGGTTGGTTTCAGACACGGCTCACGGCACATCTGGCCCAACGCGTGCGACAGCTCGCCCCTGATGTGATTCATGCCTTCAAACCCAAGGCCTATGCGGGGCTCGTGCACCTTGTATTGGCTCGGCGCTATCCGGTCGTCGTCGATACGGATGACTGGGAAGGCCCGGGTGGGTGGAACGCATTGGGTGAATACTCCCGGGCGTTCCAGCGCTTCTTTGCGTGGCAGGAACGCTGGGGGCTCACCCACGCCGGCGCCGTGACGGTGGCCAGCCGCGCGCTGCAGACGCTCGCATGGTCGATGGGCGGGCCGCCGGAGCGCGTTGCCTATCTCCCCAATGGGATTGAGCCTCAGGCTGTTGAGCCCCTGCGCCGCGGCGAGGGCCGGCCTACGGTCTTGCTCTATACGCGCTTCTTCGAGTTCAACCTCGATCGGGTCTGGCGTATCCTGCACGCCGTACGCACTCGACGTCCCGATGTGCGGGTGCTGGTCGTGGGCAAGGGTTTTGCGGGTGAGGAGGCACAGCTCCTCCAGGCAGCACGCCGTGCAGGATGGGACGTTTCCGACGCGCCTTCAGCGCGCGGTCCGGAAGCCCGGGCTGCAGCGGATCCGGAACAGGCGGACTTGTGGTACCCTGGCTTCGGCACGCCGGAGATCCTGCCTATCTGTCTCGCCGCTGCTGACGTGGCAATCTACCCCTTCGATGACACGTTGCTCAACCGTACCAAGTGCCCGGTGAAGTTGCTTGAGTTGCTGGCGGCGGGTGTGCCGGTGGTCGGCGATGCGGTTGGTCAGATCGCCGAGGTCGTCGTCGAGGGCGAGACGGGACACCTCGTCCGTCCGGGCGACGAGGGCGCGTTTGTGGAGGCAGTTCTCGACCTGCTGGCGGACCCGACCCGCCTCGCGCGGATGCGCCTGGCTGCCCGCGCCGATGTGGCATCCCGCTATGCCTGGGATCGCCTCGCCGGCACTGCCGACGAGGCCTATCAATATGCCATACGGCGTCGCTCAGCCTGACGTGGTATAATCCTGCCAGCCGCATTCGGAGTCTATGGAGGAGGCGCGAAGTGCCACCCGTGATTCGTTCAAACCAGCTTGCTCAGGTCGATGGTCAGGAAGTCACCCTTCAGGGGTGGATCTACAACCGCACCCATAAGGGCAAACTCGTCTTCCTGCTTGTGCGCGATGGCTACGGGTTCGTGCAGTGCGTGGCCTTTCAGCGCGACCTCGACCCTGAGCTCTTCGAGGCCATTGTGCGCGTCCCACAGGAATCCTCCGTGCGGATCTCCGGTGTCGTTCGGGCCGACAAACGCGCGCCGGGCATCCCCGGTGGGTATGAGATCGGCATCACGGGACTGGAGATCGTCCAGTCCGTTGAGGGCGAATACCCGATCGCACTCAAAGAGCACGGCGTGGATTTCTTGTTGGACCACCGGCACCTCTGGATCCGCGTGCCCAGCCAGTGGGCAATCCTCCGCGTCCGGGCCACCGTGATCAAGGCGATCCGTGACTGGCTCGACGGTAACGGCTTTACCCTGGTCGATACGCCCATCCTGACGCCGGCGGCCTGTGAGGGCACGACGACGCTCTTCGGGACCAAGTACTTCGACGAGGGAATGGCCTACCTGGCGCAGAGTGGGCAACTTTACAACGAGGCCGACATCTTTGCCTTTGGCAAGGTCTACTGCTTTGGCCCGACGTTCCGTGCGGAGAAGTCCAAGACCCGCCGTCACCTGACCGAGTTCTGGATGGTGGAGCCGGAGATGGCTTTTTGCGATCTGGACCAGTTGATGGAGATGGAGGAGCAGTTCATCTCGCACATCGTCCAGACGGTGCTTCGGGACTGCCGCGCCGAGTTGTTGTCGCTGGGCCGTGACCTTACGGTTCTTGAGAAGGTCGTGCCGCCCTTCCCCAGAATCTCTTACGATGACGCTGTCAAGAAACTCGCCGAGATCCGCGACCGGACAGATGACCCGGAGCAGAAGGCATTGTTGACGATGGAATGGGGCGGCGACTTTGGCTCGCCCCACGAGACCGAGCTGACCAAGCTCTATGACAAACCCGTCTTCTGTTACGGCTATCCCTCCGCGGTGAAGGCGTTCTATATGGAGCCCTGGCCCGGTCGTCCCGAGGTGAGCAAGAGCGTCGACCTGCTGGCGCCCGAGGGCTATGGCGAGATTACAGGGGGCAGCGAGCGCATCTCTGACCCGGACCTGCTTCTGGAGCGTATCCGGCAGCATGACCTACCGGAGGATGCGTTCCGCTGGTACATCGACCTGCGCCGCTACGGCAGCGTGCCCCACAGTGGTTTCGGGCTTGGCGTCGAGCGCACGGTTGCCTGGCTCTGTGGCATTGACCACATCCGCGAGACGATCCCCTACCCCAGGACCATCAACCGGGTCTATCCGTAGCCGGACCAACGACGAGACTTTCCATTGCCGGAGGCTTAAGCGTTCTGACGCCCTAGCGTTCTGACACCCCAGTGTTCTGACGCCCCAGCGTTCTGACGCCCCAGCGTTCTGACGCCCCAGCGTTCTGACGCCCCAGCGTTCTGACGCCCTTAGCCTCCGGCGCTCTTTCTCCCGCCTTGCCTCACGCGCCGCTAAGCAACCGGGGCTGCCTTTGTGCTATAATGAAACCGTCGGGCGGGGGGTCTTCGTCGCCATATCCTGCCCTCCGAGATTTTGAGGAAAGGAGACCTTGTCGTGACCAAACGCAAGAAGACCGGCGGCGCAGCTCGCGTGTTTTTCGTCGTGATCAGCGTGCTGCTGCTTGCGAGCATGATCCTTGGCTTTGTGATCTCGCTCTTGCCCTCCACATTCTGACCCAATAAAGGCGGCGTCCAATGTTCAACCCCGCGGTGCTGGACCGTATCTGGCATGAGTTCCATGTCTCCCGTGAGTGTCGAGATCGCTATGCCTTTGACGACGCATTCTTTGCCTCGAACGGCAATGTGATCTTCGCCAATTTCCGCGCGGCGCGATTGTTCGCCCAGCGGATGAACGAAAAACGGGATGTGGCCAGCCACCCGGAGCGCGCTGTACGTGCGGGCGAGATCAACGCGCTGGGGTTGGTCGACGAGATTCTGCACTACATCATCGCGCAGTACCGCCAGCAACGGAACCCGGCAGTGATGGAAGAAGCGCTTGCCTATCTGACAGACCAGGTGGGCGCCGCCGCTGTGGAGGAGATGCTCACCACTTTCGTGACCCTCTTCCCTCCTGTGGCTGTCTACAAGGGCCTGGTGACGGTGGCGGACTACTTGGGCGATCCCGGGACGAGGTCCGAAGTGCGTGCTGCGGCGCTGGAGGAGCTCTTGCTGCTCTGGCTGACGAACGCGAACCCCGCCACCCACCCCTATGCCGAGCTCTTTGATGACACACCGCTGCTCAGGACCCGGGCCTACCCCGCGCTGTCGTCGCTCCTTGCCCGGTTCTTTGCGGGCCAACCGGACTTCGGGCCTGAGCACCAGAGCCTTTTCGAAATGCTCCTCACGCCGGTGAAGGCGGCCCCCCATTCCCTCCACGACCAGTTGGCGTTCCTTCGTACCCGCTGGGGGGGGCTCCTGGGGACCTATTTCACCCGCCTTCTCAGCAGCCTGGACTTCCTCGATGAGGAGGCGAAGCCCTTCTTTGGGTTTGGCCCTGGCCCAGCCGAGGTCTACGAGTTCGTCGGGATGGAGGCAGAACCCGAGGCGTTCAGTCCCGACCGTGACTGGATGCCACGGGCGGTGATGATCGCCAAGAACGTCTATGTCTGGCTGGACCAGTTGTCGCAGGCCTACGGTCGCGAGATTCGCCATCTGGATGAGGTCCCTGACGAGGAGCTGGACCGGCTCCGCCATTTCGGGTTTACTGCCCTTTGGCTGATTGGGCTCTGGGAGCGCAGCCGTGCCTCGCAGCGCATCAAGCAGATGATGGGCAACCCCGAGGCGGTCGCCTCGGCCTATTCCATCACCCGCTACAGCGTTGCGGAGGACCTGGGAGGCGAGGCCGCCTTTGAGAACCTCAAGTCCCGCGCCTGGGTACGTGGCATTCGCATGGCCAGCGACATGGTGCCCAACCATATGGGCATCGACTCGGACTGGGTGATCAACCATCCGGACTGGTTCATCGGCCTGCCCTATAGCCCTTTCCCTTCCTACAGCTACAGCGGGATCGATCTGTGTGACGATGCACGCGTGGGCGTCTACCTCGAGGACCACTATTTCCAGCGCTCGGACGCCGCGGTGACCTTCCAGCGGCGTGACCATTGGACCGGCGACGTGCGTTATATCTACCACGGCAACGACGGAACGCAGATGCCGTGGAACGACACGGCCCAGCTCGATTACCTCAACCCCGAGGTCCGTGAGGCCGTGATCCAGACGATCCTGAACGTCGCGCGGCGCTCGCCGATCATCCGGTTTGACGCGGCGATGACGTTGACCAAGAAACACTACCAGCGGCTCTGGTTCCCCGAGCCCGGTGGCGGCAGCGCCATCGCGTCGCGCGCGGACTTTGGGCTCACCAAGGCCGAGTTCGACGCCCGGATGCCCGAGGAGTTCTGGCGCGAGGTGGTGGATCGTGTCGCAGCCGAGGTGCCGGATACGCTCCTGCTGGCGGAGGCCTTCTGGCTGATGGAGGGCTACTTCGTGCGCAGTCTCGGGATGCACCGCGTCTACAACAGCGCGTTCATGAACATGCTGCGCGACGAGCAGAATGCCGAATATCGTATGGCGATCAAGAACACGCTGGAGTTCGACCCCGAGATCCTGCGGCGCTACGTCAACTTCATGAACAACCCCGATGAACGCACCGCGGTCGACCAGTTCGGGAAGGGCGACAAGTACTTTGGCGTCTGCACGATGATGCTCACCCTGCCGGGCTTGCCGATGTTTGGCCATGGCCAGATCGAAGGCTACGCCGAGAAGTATGGCATGGAGTATCGCAAGGCCTATTGGAGCGAGGTGCCCGACGCCTACCTGGTGGAGCGCCACGAGCGGCAGATTGCCCCGCTGCTCCACCGGCGTTACCTCTTCGCGGGCGTCGACGACTACTACCTCTACGATTTCTTCGTGCCTGGTGGCGGTGTGGATGAGAACGTCTTCGCCTATTCCAACCGGCTGGGCGAGGAGCGCGGGCTGGTCGTCTACAACAACCGGTACGGCGATACGAGTGGATGGGTGCGGCTGTCGGCTGCCTATGCGGTGAAGGATGCCGGGGGCAACAAGACCTTGGTGCAGAAGCCGCTGGCCGAGGCCCTGGGCGTCCCCAACGACGACAATCGCTATCTGCTCTTCCGCGATAGCGTCACCGGGCTTGAATACATCCGCAACTGCCGTGACCTCACCGAGCGTGGCCTGCACGTGACGCTTCACGCGTATCAGGCCTGCGTCTTTGTGGACTTCCGTGAGGTCGAGGACGATGTGGAGCATCACTACGGCTTGCTCCATTCCCAGCTCGGGGGACAGGGTGTGCCGAACATCGATGCCGCGATGGGTGAGCTTCTGATGGCGCCGGTGCTGATCCCGTTCCGGATGCTCGTGAGCGCACCCGCGTTCCGCTGGTTGGCGAGCCATCGCGCCGAAACGCCGGAGGCAGTCGACGCAGGGATGCTCGTCGAGGTGCGGCAGAAGGTCCTCGACATCGTCCAGGGTGCACGCATCGTGCTCGCGGAGGCGGCGCCCTCCGAAGTCGCTTCAGAGGAGGGCCCTGAGGCGGCTGTAGAAGCCTTGCCGGACCTGGAGGCTGATCCCGACGTGGTCGATGGCGCGATTGCGGATCGAGTCGTCGAGCGGCTGACATGGGTGTTGGCGTTGCCCGATACGCTGGGATCCCGTGCCGAGATGGCGACGTCCGAAACGGTCGTCGAGGCCGTTCGCTTCCTGCTGCGTAACTGGGACGCCGAAGACTGGGCGCGCTGGGGTGCGCTGTTCGGGTGGCTCTTCGTCCACGCCCTCGGGCGGCTGGAGGACCATGCGGCAGATGCCGGCACGGTTGCCGGGGTCAGCCGCGAGTGGTTCGATGTGTGGCTACTGCGCAAGCCCGTGCATAAGGCGCTGGAGGAACTTGGTGTGGCGCCCGAAGTGTGCGAGCGGGCGGTTGCCGCGACGCGCATGCTGCTTTCCTCGCCGGAGTGGCTGGCCGGTGAGGGTGCGGCGACACCTGCCGCCGCCGATGACCTTGCCACCATGCTGCGCCGTGCGCTCTCCCATCGGGACGTCCAGGCCTTCCTCGGTGTGAACCGCTACGAGGGTGTTCTCTGGTTCAACCGCGAGGCCTTCCAGGCGTGGCTCTGGTGGCTGCCGTGCATCGTCGCGCTGTGGGCGCCAGTCGCAGACGTGCGCTTTGACGATGCGCTTGCTGCGGCCTACGCGTGGGTGACGCAGCTGCAGATTGCCGAGGAGACTGCAGGCTACCAGGTCGACCGGCTGCTCGATGCGATCGCCGCGATCGACGAGGTCGACGCGTCGTAAGGGGAGCCCCCAACCTGTAGGTTACTCCTGTACCGGGCGGATCAGTGATCCGCCCTCGGCTGGGCCGCGGGGCGCTCGCCGTAGAGCCCCGCGGCAACGTTTCGCCGGATCTTGACGACTTCGCGGAACATCCGCCATGAGTCGCGGAGCGGGTGCACGCTGCCGCCCGGGCCGTAGGTCCACGGGATTCCGATTTCCTCGATTCCATAGCCCCAGCGGCGCGCGATCGCCAGCACCTCGACGTCGAACGCGAAGCCGTCGATCTTCTGTGCATGGAAGATCGCCTGTCCCACCTCACGGCGGAACGCCTTGAAGCCGCACTGGGTGTCTTGGATGCCGGGCACGGCGAGCGTACGCACGACGAAGTTGAAGACACGGCCCATCAGGTGCCGGTAAGCCGGCTCGTCGAAGCGCTGCG
>JAKJAE010000060.1:11550-11787 GCA_022707665.1 Chloroflexota bacterium | reverse complement strand
TGGTCATATCTGATCTTCCTTTCGATTGAGTACTTTGGCTACCCGGCAACCCATAGTCTACTGCTCTCCATCCCTGCAGAAGCAGCCAGACATCCTATCTCATTGTAAGCCGTGAGCACGATTGGGCAAACAGACAAACCACGGAGACCATACGATCCACCGCGGCGGCGCGTGAGCTAGACATCGAGGTTCTGGACCTCCTGAGCATGCGACTGGATGAATTTCCGCCGCGGCGGG
>JAKJAE010000060.1:7718-11540 GCA_022707665.1 Chloroflexota bacterium | reverse complement strand
CGCCCATCAACACGGTAAAGACTTTGTCGGCTTCGACCCCATCTTCGATCATGACTTTGAGCAATGTGCGACGGCTCGGGTCCATCGTCGTCTCCCACAACTGATCGGGATTCATCTCGCCAAGCCCCTTGTAGCGCTGCATCGAGACCTTCCGCCCCCCAAGCTCCCGCAGCGTTTGCGCCAGGTCACTCTCCGTAAATACATATTGCTCCTCGCGCCCGGTCTTGACCAGGTAGAGCGGTGGCTGAGCAATGTAGAGATGCCCCGTCTCGATTAACTGAACCATGTAGCGGAAAAAGAACGTCAGGAGCAACGTCGTGATATGCGCACCGTCCACGTCGGCGTCGGTCATGATGATCACACGATCGTAGCGCAGGTTCTCAACGCTGAGTTGGTCGCCAATGCCACAGCCCAGGGCAGAGATGATAGCCTGAATCTCGCGGTTGCTCAGGATCTTGTGGAGGCCGGCGCGCTCTGTGTTGAGGATCTTGCCCCGCAACGGCAGGATCGCCTGAAACTGGCGGTCGCGACCTTGTTTTGCCGACCCACCGGCCGAATCGCCCTCGACTATGAAGACTTCGCTGCTGCGGGGGTTGCGACTGGAACAGTCGGCCAGCTTCCCCGGCAGGGTCATACTCTCCAGCGCACTCTTGCGAATCACAAGGTCGCGGGCCTTGCGAGCTGCAGCCCGCGCGGTCAGCGCCGTCAGCCCCTTCTCCACGATTCGGCGAGCGGCCTTCGGGTCAGTCTCGAAGAACTCGGAGACGGCATCGCTGGTCACCGTCTCGACAGCAAACCGGACCTCAGGATTCATCAGCTTGACCTTGGTCTGGCTTTCGAACTGCGGCTCGGCAACCTTAACACTGATGACGGCAGTCAGCCCCTCACGGACATCCTCGCCGCTGAGGTTGGAGTCGGCATCACGCAGCACCGACAGCTTTCGCCCTGCATCGTTAATCGCGCGCGTGATCGCCGAGCGGAATCCGGTGAGATGAGACCCGCCATCGACCGTGTTGATCGTGTTGGCAAAGCATAGCATGGTCTCGTTGAAGGTATTGCTGTACTGGAACGCTACCTCTACGGTGACGCCGTCAACTACTTTCTCGACATACAGTGGTTCATGCAATGGCTCGCGATGCCGATCGAGGTATTTGACGAACGACCGGATACCGCCCTCGAAGTAGAAAGTCATGCGATGCTCAGGGACAGAGCGGCGGTCGATGAGATCAATCGTCACCCCGCGGGTCACGAAAGCCATCTCGCGGAATCGTTGCGCCAGCGTCTCAAAGTCGTAGGTTAGGTCCGGCTCTGTGAAGACTGTGCGATCGAAACGAAAGGCCACTGTTGTTCCCGTACTGGCCGGATCGCATGTCCCAATCACCTCAACCCCGGTGACCGGCTTGCCGCGTTCAAAACGCTGGCGATAGACTTTGCCATCATCCGACTTGACAGTTGCCTCCAGCCACTCCGACAGCGCGTTAACTGCGGAGACGCCAACGCCATGCAAGCCCCCCGACACCTTGTAGCCGCCACCGTCGAACTTGCCGCCGGCGTGCAGCGTACTCAGCACAAGGGTGAGTGCTGAAATCCCCTTTTCGGGATGAATGCCCACGGGAATGCCACGCCCATTATCTGCGACCGAGACGGTCAGATCCGGTTCAATCACAACACGAATATGGTCGCAGACACCAGCAAGGGCCTCGTCGATCGAGTTGTCCACGACCTCATAGATCAGATGGTGAAGGGCACGGACGTCGGTACCACCCACGTACATACCGGGACGCCGGCGCACGGCCTCAAGTCCCTCCAGTACCTGAATGGTAGAGGCATCATACTTTATAGTGACAGAATTCTTCGTTGCCATCGTCTGTTACAAGGTCCTCATGCCCCCCAGATGAGGGGTGACATCAACACGAACGCTTACTCACCAATCACAGGATGAGCGTTGGCCTTCTTCAACCGGGTCGCAAAGATCTGCTTCATCACCTCGAGATACTGCAGCCGCTCCTGGTAGAAGACCAGCAGAGCTGCCGTCAAAGCAGTGCTCACGAAAGCATGCCCGACCAATCCCACAACCATCGACCAAGAGGCCGGGTCAGGCAGTGTCCAGACGACACGCAGACCCTGCGAGATGACCAACACTAGCCCCAATAGGAAGATCACGTGCAGGAAGTCGCTCCGGGTCAACAACAGGCTTTCCCTGACAGCGGTGAAGAGCCCCTTGCGCAACTGCACTATCCCGGGAATCGTGAACACAAGGTGGATGGCAGTGAACAGGACAGCGGACGAGGCCAGCGTCATCACCAGCCCTGCCAGCGTCAGGCTGAACAGCCCGATCAGGCTGGCAAGGAATGACAGGGCCATGGCAAACGAGAGCAACACGGCCAGAATTAACAGACCCACCTTGAGCAACTCGCCCCACAGTGTCAACACCGGAGGAGGTCCAGGCAATGACGACTCGGTCTCCGAAATCACACGGCGTCCGATCGGCGCCAGATACGCTGCGCTCAGCCACAAACTTAGCAGGCCCAGCGCCAGACCCAGAACCATCATCATTGAAAAAGAGGCAATCTCGATCGCTTGCTGCCCCCCCAGTGGATTGAGTACCGTCATACGCGTCGGCATCAACACAGGAACGCCCATCAGTGGCGCCGGATTGAGCAGCGAGAGCAGGTTGAACTTCGAGCTCAGCTCATCCAGGATCTGACCCAGTATCAGGTAGGCGTCTCCCACATCCGGGACGGCCTCGCTCATCGAGCTCATCTGGAGCAAGAAAGCCTTGAAATCCTGGAGGATCGGTGCGACGGAGAGCCGGGGCCCTAACCACAGAAAGAGATCGAGCAACAGGGGGAGGACAGCAAGCCAGGGAGCTCGAGCGACAACCTCAAACCCCGTCGTGATACAGGCCAGAGGCCCCATAGGGCGACGTAATTCCTCCGGGGGTACTCGTACCTGGTTCATCCAATGATTTTACCACAACAGACCGGAAAGGCGAGACGTCGGAGAGCTCTCAGGCGGTCATGGCCCCACGGACAGCGAGGTCGCAGCGTGTCCCGGCAGCGACTGTAACTGCGGCACAGGATCGTCAAACCAGAGGCTGTATAACTCCTGGTAGATCCCCTGCGCCTCGAGCGCCATAAGGGTAAGGCTCACCAGATCCCGGAAATCCGAGTCACCTTCGGGCAACATGAACGCTACCGGACGAGTCGTGAAGCGGCGATCTGAGACCGCAAACCCCGTCTCACGGAAGTGAACCTCAAGGGCCGGCTGCCGCTCAGTCAGGAGCGCCACGACCTGACCGGACTGCAGCGCCGCCAAGGCATCACCGAAACTGGGATAGCCCACAGCCGACAGCCCTGTCCCTTGCGACAACGCCGGGACAGCAACTTCAGCGGCACTCCCCGCAACGACACCCACGGACTGACCGCTCAGTTGGTCCAGTTCGGTGAACGACGACGCTGCGAGAGACATAATGCTCACGCCGTCATCCAGAATGGGGATGGAGAAGTCATACTCCAACTCGGCTTCGCGTGTATGCACCCAGGTTCCCGCCAGCAGATCAAAATCACCCCGATCGAGCCGGCTGCGCGCATCCTGCACATCGGTCACCGGTACGAAGGTCACGGCAGATGTGCTTCCCAACCAGAGCTCGGCCATGCGCTCGACCAGGCGCAAGTTGAACCCGGTCGGGACCCCGTCAGCACGGTCGGCGTTGTAGGGCCAACGATCCGGGAAGTAACCCACCGTCACTACCTTGCGGTCACGAATTCGAGCTACGACGTCCAGCGTACTGATCTGCTGTGGCGCCTCGGCCAACGGCGG
>JAKJAE010000060.1:0-7561 GCA_022707665.1 Chloroflexota bacterium | reverse complement strand
GTCCGGCGCGCACGCTCCAGCCTGTGGGCATGGTCCGCGTAGGCATCGACCTCCCGGAGCCTCAGTCCCTCAATGACATCGAAGTAGTGATCGTAGGTGATGACGGTAGGTGTTGAGACAGTGGATGCGGATAGGGCCTCCCCACTGCCGGTCCAGCCCAGGACGCCTACCCGCCTGTCTGTGAGCTCCGCCAGTCCCTGAATGCCCGTATCGGGAAATGTGAGGAGCGCCATCCCATTGTCAAAGTAGGCAGGGCTGAAATCGGCCCGGGCCTCTGAATCTTGCGTATGGGCCAGGCCGGCAAACACCAGGTCCACCGTCCCATCCACTACGTACTGATATGCCGTGTCCGAGCGCACCTGTCGGAAGCGCACGGCCTCGGTGGATCCCAACCATCGCCGGGCTAACTCACGTGCGAGATCGATCTCCAGACCGGCCAGTTGGCTGTCAGCCGTGACGTACGAAAAGGGCTCCAGATCGTAGCGTACGCCAACGACAATCTCACCGCGAGCGAGGATACGTGCCGCGGTCGACATCTGGGACGGATACGTGGTCTCCTCCTCTGGAGCCACCCACGCCGCCGGCGCTTCCTCCGTCTCGCCGGAGGGAATGAGCTGAGCCAAGTCAGAGCACCCTGCAAGCAGGGCAACCAGCATCAGCAAACAGAGACACCATCGCTTCAAGACCGTCCTCCCGTGGCCTCCAAACCGTCAAGCCTCAGCCTGACGGTCACGACCAGGCACATAACCCTTCAGCCCGCACAGGATCCGCTCAGAGTTGAATGGGAAGGCATTATACCAGATGCCTGTAGCCCGTCGCAGTGCGCAATGAAGCGCCGAAGCCACCGCGATAAAGGGCATCTCGCCCATACCTCGCGCACCCCAGGGGCCATGGGGTTCGGCATTCTCGATCAGGATCGTCTCCACGCGATCGGGAATGTCCTCGATCGTGGGCATCAGGTAGGTACTGAACGTGCGCGTCAGCGGCACGCCGTCCACCTCGATGAAGTTTTCCGTCGTTGCCCATCCAAACGCCTGAACCACACCACCCTCGACCTGTCCTTCGACCAGCCTGGGATTGATCGCCTGACCGACGTCGTTGGCACAGACGATACGCGGATATGTGCAGACGCCCGTCTGCATGTCTACAGCAACTTCCGCCGCGATCGCCACGTACCCGTAAGAGAAGTTCGGATGCCCGTAACCCGTCTCGCTATCGATCTGTGTGGTCTGAGGTGCCAGGTAAGTGTATTCCGCCCTCGCAGGGCGCTCTTCGTCGTGCCACTTCTGCAGCACTGCCGCCGCGGCCCCGCGCACTGCGTTACCAATCATGTAGGTCATCCGGGATGCAGAGACCGATCCGGCGCTCCGGCTCGACAGAGTATCCACAGGACGCAAGTCAATCCGGTCAACCGGCACCTCGAGGGCCTCGGCAACCATCTGCCGGATCACGGTGCGCGTCCCCTGCCCGACGTCCGCACTGGCGGCATAGGCTACAACGCGCTCGATCTCGGTGGAACCGTAGAGCTCCAACCCGGCCCAGGCGTTATCGTGATAGCCGAACGAATAGCCGACGTTCTTGAAGCCCAGCGTAATTCCAACGCCACGCCGCAGATAAGGAGGATCTCCAGCTCCGGCTGCGCCTTGGCTTTCGAAGAGTGCGCTACGGCTGGGCGTCTCCCCATCGTTCCGCCGCCAGCCTACGGCCTCTGCTGCTGCAACCAGACACTGCTGTAAGCCTCGCGCATCATCAGGGAGTGGTTTTCCCCAGGGCATAGGATCGTCCCCGGCGACGAGGTTGCGCAGACGCAGCTCGACCGGATCCATGCCCAGCGCCTCCGCCAGCTTGTCCATCTGCGATTCTGCCACGAAGTTGCCCTGTGGCGCCCCAAACCCACGAAATGCGCCGCCAGGCGTGTTGTTGGTATACGCCGCCAGCACCTCGGTCCGCACGTTGGGGATGCGGTAAGGGCCATTGATAGTCAGCAAGACATTGCCCATCACTTTGTTAGTCGTATAGACGTAGGCACCAGCATCGGCGATCACGTCGCACTCCGCTGCCAGAAGAGTGCCGTCTTTTGCTGCCGCCCACCGCGCGAGCACGCACATCCGATGCCGTTTGTGATGTCCCAGAATCGACTCCTCACGACTCCACACGATCTTCACCGGTTTCCCCAACCGCTGCGCCGCCAGCGCCAACACAATCTGGACGGACATATCCTCGCGACCGCCGAAGGCGCCGCCGATCGCAGGGTAGATCACCCGAATTCGGTCCTCTGGCACACCAAGGGCGTGGGCAATCTGAGCCTGATCTTCGTGCGCCCACTGCCCGGCGACAATAACCGTGATCCGGCCCTCTTCGTCAAGATAGGCGAGCCCGGCCTCCGGTTGCAAGTAGGCATGCTCCTGCCCGGGAATCTCGTAGGTGGACTCGACGACCACGTCGGCCTGCAACAGAGCAGCCTCGACATCGCCGCGCCTGATCCTGTGGCGCGACACCAGGTTGCGCTCAAAGACCAACTCCGGGTGTTGCGGGATTCCGGGATAATCAGGGTGCAATGCGGGGGCTTCTTGACGCAGCGCATCGCGCGGATCCGTAACTACAGGCAGATCCTCATACTCCACTTGGACGAGAGCCAGTGCACGCTCCGCGGTGTCCTCATCGGTGGCAACAACAGCCGCCACCTGATCTCCGACAAAACGCACGACATCCACCCCTTCCTTCTGCCAGGAGGCGTCGGGAGCTGCAGGGCCACAGAGCACGGGTTGGTCAGGGTATTGCAGGCCGTATTCGTTGACGGGCACATCGAGCGACGTCAGGACAGCCTCGACTCCGGGAAGCGCTTTGGCCACAGTCGCGTCCACCCGAATCACACGCGCGTGAGGACGCCCTGCATACAACAGCTTCATCGTCAGCGCGCCTTCCTGATGGAAATCACCCGGATAGAGCGCCTCACCGGCCACCTTCTCCCTGGCGTCGAAGCGCGGGAGTGACCTCCCCACGGCTTTTCCTTTCATGCAAGATCTCCTTGCCACTCCCCCGATTGATAGGCGGCCAGACGTTGCTGGACTTTGGTCTCGAGCGCCAGGATCCTCCGCAGCACCGCAACCGTCGTCGCGTACGTGGGATCCATGCCGTAGTAAGACAGATTGTGAGTACCTAGGTTGCGGCCCTTGCTCATCGGCGTGTCCGATGCGTAGTGCAGCACGCCGATCTCGAACGGGACGGGATAGAGGTTCACAAGCTCGTCCTGGGGATAGCGGCGCGGCCGGATGAATTCATAGAGTGCGGAAAGATAGGGACCCGACTCCATCTCCACATCCGTATACCCCAGACGGAAGAACATCTCCATATACGCCCGGTTCTGGAGGAACGTGCCGTGTACTGCGATCGCCCGCTGGTTGTCCAGCACGTCACCATAGACGAGATAGGGTGCAACATGGCGCGCCGTGAACACGTTGTTGAACAGATAGGTGTTGCTCGAATGCTCGTCGTAGACCACGTTCGGGATAAGCACGTCACCGATCCGCCCACTCAGCGTCGCCGCCTTCCCCAACACATAGGCGCCCCGCAACTCACCCACGTTCACGGCAATGCGCGACAGCAGGTGGTAAGCCGCAAAACCCAATGGGTAGTCGATGTTGAGGATAATGGCATCTGTACCGGCCAATCGTTCCAGGGGCAGATCGTCCACAAGCCTGGAATCCAACTGCGCCCGCTCCAGCTTCGAAAGCTCGATAAGCTGCACCTCGAGGTCGAAAGTGTGCTGGCTGGGAATTCGAGTCACTCCATGGCTTGCCTCGTAAGCATTACGCTGTTCCAGCAGGTCCCGACCCTTAGCCGTCTGCAGATACTTCTTGAGTGCGTAGTACAGGAAGTTCGACCAGTTGCTCGGCACCTTGCCCTGTCGAATGCGCTCCGCCTCGTCACACAACTCAGGGTCTGCCCGTGACGCGACGAAATCCATCAGTCGCGCCTCGTGGCGTTGGGCAAAGCCGGTGACCATGTTGGTGAGGCTATGCGTGTTGCTCGAGACGAAGTAGATGGGACGTTTGGAAAGGTCAAAGGGTGCCCGCTCGTTGACCCGATCCCACCATTTCTGCGTCGCCTGGAGGTACTCGACGTAGGACCCCGCCAGCAACGTCACGGACATCCGTTTGCGACCGTCACCGATGTGCATCAACAGGTCAGGGAGATCGTCGCCCCAGATGGCCTGGATACGCTCCCAGTCATCGGGCGCAAGCTGGAGGACCCGCTGGACCTCCTCACATGTGGCATCGTCCCAGGTTCCGCCCGTAACGCACGACCGCAACCTTTCCGCGAGTCCCGCCTGAATGCCGATGAGCGTGTGCATCTTGTTCCACTCGATCTGGAAGGCCGTCAGCATGGGCACGATATCGTCAATGTCGGAGATGCTCGCAATGTACACAGCAAGGGTCTCGCCGCCATCGTAGAACATCCGTCTCCGCCGGGCGGGACCGCTGACAGCTTTCCAGGACTCGACGTCCGGATAACCCCGCCGGCGGAACACTTCCTGGCTCTGCCCCAGGACTACCCTCTGCACATCGAGGATACATTTGGGCAGGCGCAGGCTCGTATACACAAACGCCGACATGTCCGGCTCGGCAGCATCAGCGTTGGGGTGCAGGGCTGACTTCATCGCAATGTGGGTCTCTTCCAGCGTCCGGATCTGCACAGCATCCGTCGTACGCAGGAGTGAGTAGTAGGTCCGCATGTACAGCATGACCTGCGTCAACTCGCGCTTCGGCACTGTACGTCTCATCGTCTAGGACCTCCTCTCCCCCGGGACATCCATCACCGCGTCCGAGCAGCCTATGTCTCAGCGCCCTGCTTCTCAGCAGCCTGCTTCTGAGCAGCTTGCTTCTGAGCAGCTTGCTCCACCGCAGAGATGATCTTGTAGTACCCGGTACAGCGGCACAGGTTGCCGCTCAATGCAGTTTTGATCTGTGCGCGATCGGGATTGGGGATCTCCTCCAGCAGCTTCGCCGCACTCATAACGAATCCGGGAGTGCAGTACCCGCACTGGACTGCATCTGCGTTGACGAACGCCTGCTGCACCGGGTGCAGCTCACCATCCGTGGTCAATCCCTCAATTGTCTGGATGGAGGCGCCGTGTGCTCGCGGGGCGGGGGTCATACACGCCAGTACCGCAATACCATCCAGCCACACCGTACACGACCCACACTCCCCCTCTTCACAACCGGATTTCGATCCAACGAGTCCAAGGTCCTCGCGTAGCATGCGCAGCAACGTCTTGCCATTGGCCCCGTGCACGGTAACGTTCTGTCCATTGACGACGGCCTGAATGGGCTCATCACCATCAACGTGATGGGCGATCGTCGGGCCGCTCAGGCGCGGCCAACGCCGCGTCTGCCCCCACAGCTTCACCATGTGCTCAGGCTGGGGCAATCCCAGACGCACCTCGCCACTGCGCAGCGACTCGAGGCCACGGCGTACCAGTGCCGATACCTCCTCACGTCGGTACCAGGCCGAGCCCCGCACATCGTCGATCGGATGGGCCGCGTTCAACGCCAGCGCCGCTACCTTCTCGATCGTGGCATCGGTTAGCGACGCTCCAATGAGCGCGGCTTCGGCCTCTAAGGCTCTAACAATCGTGGGGGCCACACTGCCCAGCGCGATCCGCGCGTCGGTGATGGAGCCGCTGCCGTCGCGGTTCAGCACGATCGCCACATTGGTCACAGCAATCGCCAGGACCTGGCGCAACCCGAGCTTGAGATACACGCCTTGCCGCTTACCGGTCTGTGCCGGGATCGCGATGTCAACGACCATCTCGTCAGAGGCCAGGCGCGTTCGGCGCACACCCTCGTAGAACTGGATCAGTTTGCCCGTTCGGTCGCCACGCACGCTGCGCAGTGTCACGCTCGCATCCAACGCCACCAGCGCTGTAATCGTGTCGTTAGCCGGCGAGGCGGTTACCAGGTTGCCCACAACCGTGCCACGGTTCCGCAATGCCGGGGCCCCCACCCACCAGCACGCCTGGGCCAGGGGCAGAGCGTGCTCCTGAAGGAGCGGTGACGCTGCTGCCTGTGCATGCGTCACCGTGGGGCCGAGATGCACCGTGCCATCGGGGTCTTGCCGGATGGCGTCCAATCCACCCACCCGGGTGACATCAATCACCACCTCGGGTGCCCGCGCCCCATGCTCGATCTCGACGATCAGGTCCGTGCCGCCGGCAATGATCCGCGCACGCTTTTTGTACTGGTCCAGCAGCTTGACCGCATCATCAAGTGAGGTCGCGGTGTAGTAGGTCTCCCAAAGCCTCATGGCTCACTCCTCCCGCCCGATCAGGGTACGGGCTGGTACCCCTCAGGGCCCTTGACCTCACGGACCGTGTACAACGGACGCCGGCGGACTTCGGTGTAGATGCGCCCGATGTACTCACCGAGTATGCCAACGGTCAGGAGCTGTACGCCCCCGAGGAAAAGCACCAAACTTGCAGTTAGCCCTTGCCCTGCGAGTGGGGCGTCCCCGCCAAGGCGGATGATTAGCAAGATCACGGCCAGCAAGAGGCCCAGCACCATCGCACCGGCGCCCGACCATAGCGCCAGCTTCAACGGAAGGACGGAGAAACCTGTGATTGCGTCAATTGCCAGGCGGATCATCTTGCTCAGCGTGTACTTGGTGGTACCCGCCTTGCGCGCATGACGCCGGTAGGGTACGCCTGTCTGGCGGAAGCCCACCCACGAGGTCATCGCCCGGACGAAGCGATCGTGCTCGCGCATTGCCTTGAGATAGTCCAGAGCCTTGCGATCGAGGAGACGGAAGTCGCCGGCCTCCATCGGGATGGTCACGGTCGTCAGCTTCTGAATGACGCGATAGAACAGGTCAGCCGTCGCCAGCTTGAACCACGTCTCGCCCTCGCGCTCAGACCTGATCCCATAGACGACTTCGTACCCCTCATGCCAGCGGCGCACAAGATCGGGGATGACCTCCGGCGGGTCCTGCAGATCCGAGTCGATCGTCACCACCGCGTTACCTCGGGCGTAGTCCATTCCTGCGGTAATCGCGAGTTGGTGACCAAAGTTCCGGGCGAAGTGGACCACGATCACGTGGTCGGGGTCGCCGGCCTGGATGCGGTCCAGTTCCTCCGGGGTCTGGTCGCGGCTCCCGTCATCGACGAGGATCAGCTCCCACGGCTCCCCGAGGCAGGTCATGACTGTGGTCACCCGCTCGTAGAACTCGCGGACCAAAGCCTCCTCATTGTACACGGGGGCTACGACAGAGATCTGTGGCTCCATAGGCTCTCCACCTCAGCTAGCTAGGCGATGTCTGAACTCCGCAGCACCGACCGCCCGTAAGGCGGTCGATAGCGATAGTATACCGCGTCTATACCTCGGGCAAACCTCGCCGGGGATCAGCGCCCTATGACTGGACGGCAGAAAGTAACCCGGTCCGCTCATTGAACTCGACGATGAGCGCATCAATTGCCTCGATCTGACCCTGAAAGCCCGTCCAGTAATCGTCCTGGTACCACTGCGCCTGAATCTCTTCGTAGCTCTTTCCCTGCTGCTCCACCCAG
>JAKJAE010000005.1 GCA_022707665.1 Chloroflexota bacterium | reverse complement strand
CCTCTACAACGTCAACGCCCTCGGGCCACTGCGCGTTGTTGAGGCGTTCTTGCCCCTTACCCAGAAGAGCGATCTGAAGCGACTTTGCTTCGTCTCCTCAGAGGCCGGCAGCGTTGGTATGGCGCAGCGGACGGCCTGGTATGCTTACTGCATGTCCAAGGCAGCACTCAACATGGGGGTCAAGCTGATGTTCAACCACCTGCACCCCGAGGGCTATACCTTCCGTCTCTACCACCCGGGATGGGTTCGCTCCTACATGGGCGGTCAGAAGAACCTTGAGGCAGATCTGGAGCCTGAGGTCGCGGCGGCCTATGCGTTACCGTTTTTCCTGGATGCGCGCGCAGACGAGGACCGGCTGGTGTTGCGTGACTATCTGGGTCGCGAGTGGCCTTTCTAGTTCCGCGCTGGTGCAGATCGTTGTTGCCGATAGCCCGATCGATCAGGCGCCCCGCCTGGGCTTTGGTGGTCGGGTTACCTGACCCGACCACCAGGGTCCTTAGCGCGGCGTGGTGTCGAGGTGGTCCTCGATGGGGTGGTCGCGTGTGGTTCTCAGCACCGTGATCCAGTCGATGACCGGCTGGCGCCAGTCGATGCTCGTCATGTACGCCTCGGGATCATAGCCGGCAAAGGCGTAGCCGTCTCCGCCCGCGTACATGAAGTCGTTAACGAGCACGTGGTAGGTGGCCTCCGGATCAAGAGGTTTTCCGTTGACGGTGTAGTGTGCGCCCTCGTGCTCCAGCCCGGCGATGGGCGGGCGCCTGGATCCATGCAGGTAACTGGCGATGACCTGTTCCCCGGTCAGCGCTACGTCGACGAGGGTGTTGTCGAAGGGCATCACCCCGACCACGTCGGCAAGCGTGATCTCGCCCCGGTCGATGTCCTGTCGGAAGCCGCCCGGGTTGCTCATCGCGATGTCGGCTGGGTAGGCGGCGAGCCAGGCATCCATTACCATGTTGGCCATCGCGTAGGATCCGCGCTTGATGCCGTCCTCGGTGTAACCGATCGTGACCATCAGCTCATCGTCGAGCTCGGCCTGCCAACGGGCTACAATCGCCGCGACTTCGGCGTCCGCCGGGCCGGGCGGATTGTCTTTGAGGACGACGGCGACATCGCGCACGTTGCCTGACGCAGGATCGACCGTCAGGTCAACGCGCCCATAGGCCGCATATTGCCAGGCCGCCTCTACGAGCGCAACGCCTTGCACGACCTCGGCGACACGGTCGTTACAGTGTCCGCCGCCGATCATGGCAACGTCGAGCCTGGCGGCAGTGGCAACGAGCGATCGCATCTCATCCTCGCAGAGGTGGGTGATGGCGAGCACCACATCCGCACCTTCAGCTCTTACCTGGGGGACGATGCGTTCCAACGTGCGATCGTAGTCGGCGAACTCGATTCCCGCGACGTGTGTGGGCATAGTCGTTCGCGGCGTCCGTTTGGAAGCCAGCCCGATAATGCCGACTTTCACGCCCGCGATCTCTTCGACCACGTAGGGGAGCACCTCGTCGATCGGCTGGCCCGACCTGGAGTCAAGTGCGTTGGCTCCGAGGAAAGCGAACTCGGCCTGATCGCCGCGAAGCCGCAGCCCCTCACGTCCGAAATCGAACTCATGGTTGCCGATCACCGCGGCGTCATAACCCATCACATTCATCACGTCGACCGCTGGCTCGCCGTCGAACCACGTGGAGAGCGCAGGCCCGGTCCATAGGTCGCCTCCACTCAACACGAGGAACGGCCCATCTTCGGTGTAGCCTTCCTGCTCACGCCACCGGGTGAGCATTCCTGCCGCGCCTCCGCGGCGGCTGTCCGGCGCAATCCAGCCGTGCTCGTCATTGGTGTAGAGCACTGTGATCCGCACGGACTCGGAGGGGCTGTCGGCTGGGGCGGTCGAGCAGGACGCCAGAGCCAGGGTGGCCATAAGGACCACCAGTAGAGCAGCGCGTGTGTATCGAATCGCAAGGTCGTGGTATGGTCTCATAATCAGGATTATAGATCATCGCCGCTCTGTGCAACACAGTCGGGGCAGGCGATGCGCTTGACAACCTCCGCCGTGTGAGTAGTGTAGAGAACCGGTGGGTCTCGGAAGGGGTCCGAAGCCGAGCCACCAAACCATAGCGGAGCGAAGACAGCCTTCATGACGCCACGACCTCTCCAGATCATCGGCCTTGGTATGGCCACGCTCGACGTTCTTCTGCGCCTCAAGGATATGCCCACCTGGGAACACGGAACTCGGATCAGCGACTTCAGCTTCCAGGGCGGGGGACCGGTCGGCACGGCGATGGTCGCGGCTGCCAAACTCGGCGCCCGCGTCGGTTTCATCGGCACCGTGGGTAACGATGAGGCCGCCGACCTCAAGATGCGCTCTTTCCACGAGGTCGGTATCGACCTTAGCCGCCTTATCCACCGTGACATACCCGAGAACCAGGTCGTCATTGTCTACGTCCACGCCGAGACCGGCGAACGTGTGTTTGCGGGCGTCTCCCGGACCGGTGATACCCAGGTCGGTCCCGATGAACTCGACCGCGACTACATCACTTCGGCTGATTACCTGCACCTTGATGGCTACCACAACGCGGCAGCGCTGCAGGCGGCGCAGTGGATGCAGGCGGCTGGCAAGACCGTAGTGCTCGATGGTAGCAAGACGAACGGCCCGGTCCGCGGCTCGATGCGCGATCTCGTGGCGCACGTTGACGTGCTGATCAGCGGATCGGGGTTTGTTCAGGGACTCACGGGGGAACCGGATCTCTCGTGTGCACTCGAGGCCGCGCTTGACTACGGGCCACGGATCGTTGTGCAGACGGAGGGTGCCGACGGGGCTTATACCGTCACCCGTGGCCCTGCCGGTGTGGAGGAACGTGTGCATACGCCTGCTTTTGCGTGTAACGTCATCGATACCACCGGTGCTGGCGATGTATTCCATGGCGCGTACATTGTGGGCCTTCTTCACGGATGGGACGTGCGCGAGACCGCTCGCTTCGCCTCCGCCGTCTCGGCGCTCAAGTGCACCCGTCTGGGAGGGCGCGCCGGCATCCCCACATTTGAGGAGACGATGGCGTTCTTGCAGCGAGCGTGAGCTTTTTTCTGCGGGGCTTTTCTTTATGACGCGCAGGCGCCTGGTTGCAGTGGTGCCCGGACGCTGATTTTCTTCAAATCACTGGAGGTCAACCTATGCCACTCGTATCGATTGGGGAGGAACTGAAGCGTGCACAGGCCGGAGGGTATGCCTTGCCGCTCTTCGACACGGCCGATGTTCAGAGTACCGAGGGGATGATCCAGGCCCTGGAGGATCGAAAGGCGCCGGCGATGATCGCCCTGTACTCTGGGGCACTCGAGCGTCCCAACGGGCGCGCCATGGCGGCCTATATCAGGACGCGTGCTGAGGAGGCTTCGGTTCCGATATCACTGATGCTCGACCACGGTTCGAGCTTTGAGAACGTGATGCACGCAATTGCCGCAGGCTTCACCGATGTGATGTACGATGGCTCCAGTTTGCCATTTGAGGAGAACGTCGCCCAGACGAAGGCCGTCGTCCGTGCCGCCCACGCTGTGGGCCTGTGTGTCGAGGCGGAGCTGGGCCACGTGGGCAGCGGAAGCGACTACCAGAGCTTCGGCGCGTTGCGGAAGGGCTTCACCGACCCCGACACGGTCGAGCGGTTCGTCTCGGAAACGGGAGTCGACTTCCTCGCCATAGCCATCGGAACTGCGCACGGGCTCTATGAGGGTGATCCCGAGATCGATCTCGATCTGCTGCGCGTGATCCGTGCGCGCTTGGACATTCCCCTGGTACTGCATGGCGGGTCGGGCTGTTCGGACGCGCAGTTCCGGGCCACCATCGAGAACGGCATCTCCAAGATCAACGTCGCCACCGATCTCTTTCGCGCTGCCGGCGTTTCGGTTGCCGAGGCGGGCAAGGGTGGGGAGGCATCCTATTGGGCTTTCAGCCGCGCTGCCACGGAGGCTTTCCGTGAGCGCGTGAGCTACTATGTAGACCTGTTTGGCGCGTCGGGCAAAGCACACTAGAGAGGAGCCATTGCAATGAAGTTCGACAATCGCGAGGACATCATCCAGTTGACGCCGTTGTGGGAGGGGGAGCGCTTTGAGGACGGGCGCCCGAAGGTACCGGATGATATCATCCGGCGCATGCAGCGCGTCACGATGGAAGAGGCTTGGGCCGTTCTGTGGCGCCATGACTACCACTTCCAGTTCGAGGGCGGCTGGGTCACCCTGCGGCCCTACGACAAGATCGTGGGCCGCGCTGTGACGGGCGTCTTTGTGCCCCATCGTCCCGACCTCCACGACTACCTTATGCAATATGGGCACGAGCAGGAGAAACGCATTGGCGCGATGAACTCGTGGGTCATTGAGACACTGCGCGAGGATGATGTTATCGTCATTGACCTCTTTGGCAAAGTCTACGAAGGCACATACTCGGGTGCCAACCTGTCGACCGCGATTGCGACCCGCACGAAGCGTGGCCAGGTCATCAATGGGGGCATTCGTGACGCTGAGCAGATCATTGATATTCCCAACTGCGTGACGTTCTGCAAGGGTATGGACCCGACGCCGATCCGCAACGTCACCCTGGTCGGCATGAATGTACCCTGCCGCATTGGCGCAGCCACCTGTATGCCCGGCGATGTGGTCCTCGGGACCATGACCGGGGTGCTCTTCATCCCACCACACCTGGCAGAGGAAGTGGTCGAGCACTCCGAGCGCACGCAGCTTCGTGAGCACTTCAGCCACCAGCGCCTGCGCGAGGGTATCTATAACTCCAGCCAGATGGATACGAAGTGGACAGAGGCGATCGAGGCTGACTTCGACGAGTGGCGAAAGACCCACACGATCGATGATCTCGAGCATATCGACTGGACCAAGCCTGAGAAGGGTGGTACGACGGAGAACGAAGAGACGACGTTGGGGTAGAAGGAGGGCTCGCGTCGACGGGAACGCTCCACTCAGAATGCGGGCGGCACGAGATGGGGCGTGACCACTGTAGAGCTACTGGAAGGTGCTGCACCGGCCTCGATCGCCATCGAGGCCGGTGCGTTGTGCGATGCTATGCGCGTGACTCGTGGCTTACCTCGGTGGGACTCGGGTGCCAGCATTGCCACGCCCGAGATGAGATGAGCCCAATGTGGCACTGGCCGTGGGGCCACGCAAGGTAACCCGCAGGATCAGGCCGGGCGGACCGGACTTCTCAGCCCGCTGAGGCAGAGTCGGCTCGATAAGATGATTAACGAGGTGTTCGCGCCGCAAACCTGGCGTCAGGACGCTGGCGCGACGAGAAGCTGCGAGGCACGTTCTACGATGACTGACATGGCGGTCTCGCGGTCCACGCCGGTAAGCTCGCTTCCCTCGACGGGAGGCGCAAACCGCACGTGCGGGCGCAGCCCAAGGCTATCGCCGGTCCGGATCTGGTGCATGACCTGCAGGACCTCTGCCAGTAGCTGACGTTCCCAGGTCCGTGATGCCGGAATGTAACGCGTCAGCCAGTGGCGCGCAAACCGGGGATGCTGTACGCCACTGACGATCGCGGGTTGGATCCGGCACTCGGGCACACGCCTGAGCGGCAACAGGATCGACTGCGACCAGCGAGCGAAGGTGGCCGTTGCCAGGGCTCGCCAGTCGCCCCTGGCGGTCCAGTCCGGCGGCAACCCCATCTCCGCGACGATAGCCGGGTCGGGTGTCAGGTTTGCGCTGGGGAAGATGACGACGGCTCCTCCTTCCTTGAGGTGGTCTGTCATCTCGCGGACGGCAGCCACGTGGCTCTCCATCTCACCCGAGACAAAGATGAACCGGCGCGAGGTGTGAGGCAGGGCACGGGTGATGGGGACGTCAGAGATGACCAGGGCCGCGTCGTCGCGGGGCAGGCTGGCGATCACCGCAAAGGCATCTGTTGCGCCGGGATGGTTGGATGCCACGATCAGGGGTCCCCTGGTGGGCACGGATTCGGCGCCTGTGGTATCGTGACCTTCGACGAAGTGCGCGGTGAAGCGACGGACCGCCTCACGGAATCCCACCGCCGGAATCGCTGCGTCGAAGGCGGCAGCGAGGTCAGCAAACCGGCGGCTTAGGCTGCGCACAAGCGGCGTCAGCACACGCATATGCGCGCCGGTGCGCGGCAGCCGCAGGGCATGCGCGATCTCCTGGGCGGTTAGCTCGACAAGGTGCTGTGCGAGGGGCTCATGCTGAGCCGCGTCCAGCCAGTGTTGCCTGTCAACCGGCGGTTGAGCTGGAGTTGCAGGTTCTACGGCGTCCAAAGCGTCCTCGATTGCTCGATGGGCATTATAGCACCGGCGGCCGATTCCGCCAGCGCCGGAGAAACGAAAGCCGCACGGCTTGCGGGCCGTGCGGCTATGGGGTTGAGGTTGGACTAGAGGACCTTCACGTTGGCCGCTTTGAGGCCACGATCCGATTTCTCTACGGTGAACTCAACGCGCTGACCTTCCTGAAGCTCTCGGTATCCACCCGCCGTGGTCTCCTGGATCGCGGAGAAGTGGACGAAGACGTCCTCTCCACCATCGCGCGAGATGAACCCAAAGCCCTTGCCGGCGTTAAACCACTTGACGGTCCCGGTCTGCACGCCGGTGTTCCCTGCATTCTGCATCTGTGACAATGTACTACACTCCTTACAGCTATTCTGGACGAAGTCCGGTCCAACAATGAAAAACCACCCAGCTCAGCAAGAGTGGGTGGTCTTTGGGTTTACGACCTACACTTACTTCGTCCTACGCCCCACATCATACCACCGACCCGGCGAATGTCAAGGACAACGTGACGTGGTGACGCGGGTCACGGGAAGCATCTGATCCGCCGGTCCGTGCTGCAGTGCGGCTCGCCTGAGCTGTCCCCGGAGTAGACGGGACGCCTGACCCGTGCTACAGGCCCAGCGAGCGAATGCGGTCGCGCTCGGAGAGCGGATGACCAGCCTCGTCAACGGCTACGACGGCGCCGTCGAGCGCACGGGTCCGGATGGCGCCGCGCGCGAACGGATTGCGCTGAAGCTGTGGGCTGTCGAGCAAGCCCACCTTGACGGCCCGTACCAGCGTTGGTGGGTGGGCCAGCGGATCGTCGCTCGCCCCTTCGCCCAGTTGGTAGATGGCAGCGATCAAGACCCGGGCCTCGTTCACCAGCTCCTGGGCACGTTCCTGCACCAGCGGATCCTGGGTCATATCGGGCTGACCGGCGAGCGCCGTGTCGATGACCTGTTGGGCCATCACCGCAGACTCGATGACCTCGTCGGCTGTGGCAGCGTGGTCGGCCTCGCAATAGCCGACCACGTGGACGATGTGCGGCCTGAGCGCCATCTGACCATAGACCGACTCCGCGAGGTGGGCGCGCGCACGGGCACGATCGACGGGATAGCTCAGGAGCCCTGTGCGGGTTTGGCGCCAGATGCGCCGCGGGCTTTCGCGCGACGCTGGCGTGCGAAAGCCCGAATTCGCTGCCTCGGCAAGGGCTGTGTCGGCAAAGGCCGCGTCATCGAAGCACTGTCCTCTCAGGAAGACCGCCTCCGCGACGCGAATCTGTGCCAGCGCCTTGGCCAGATCCATCCGGTTGGAGAGGAGTGGCGGGCTCTCGAACATGTAGGGTGTGATGTAGTCCCGCACGCCGTGAACCCGGGCACTGTGGGCGTAGAGATAGGATGCCGCCACGGAGATCACGTCCGGCGCATCGCGCATGCCCCAGTGGTAGGGTTCATTTCCCTCGACCGGGATTCCGTGCTCGCCATGCCAGGCCATCAACGCCTGATGGTCACGGATTGAGGCTTCCAGGCTCAGCGGCCCACGTCCGTCCATCGCGTTGAACCAGAAGAGCGACGTGGCGCACCAGGCATTGGCGATGGTCTCGGTGAGCAGCTCGGCATAGCGCACAAGATCCGATGTGCCTGAATAGGAGCGCACCAACGGGTAGTTGCCCCGACGCGAGGCTGCGTAGAGCCGTTCCAGATCGAAGGCGCTGCGAATGGGCACCCCTCCGGCACCGGCACGGCTCGGGCTCTGCAGATCGGGGTGAAAGAAGTGCTCCTGGGCATCCTGGTCAGGCCCGAGCGAGATCACGTCGAGCACCTCGGATTCGGCGATCCGCGTGATGCCCTCAACCGTCGGCTCGATCGTGCGCGCTGGGATACCGAAGTGGTGGCGCAGCAGGGGGTAGGGCGCCTTCCAGCGTATGCGTTCGACGGCAGTCTGTGGCGGCATGGCTGCGCCGGTCGCCGCGTCTCCCTCTCCCCGCAGGTAACGGATGACGGCCGTGGGGGCCTCGCTGCCGTCAAAGATCGCCTCGAAGATGCCCATCTCGCGCGCGACGGCTGCGACGGGCGGCGTGCCACCGAAGACGAAGGTCCGATCGCCCAGGCCGGCGGCCTGCATCACGTCCCAGAAGTCAGCCAGCATCCGCTGCGCGTTCTCGGGTGTCAGCCGATAGCTGACACCGATCACGTCGGGCTGGAACTCGCGGGCCATTTCGGCCCAGGTCTCCGCGTCGGTTGCCGGGCCCGTGAAGCGGGTCTCGTGGCCCATCGCCTGGGCCAGCGCCAGGAAATGGGTCACCCCTGCGACGTGGACACAGTCGCCGAGCGCTCCTGCCAGTATGCGCATCTCGGCTACCTCTCGCCGGTGTCTACGTAGCGATGGAGCTCCTGGACCGACATGCTCTTGATGCCCAGCCGTTCCATCGTCCGGCCCTCGCGCCAGTAATCCTTGCCATGCACGATGTTGGCGAGGCGGACCATGGCGTGGATCGTGTTCGTTTCCACACCGTACTGATGCCCGATCTCGGCGATCGGTACCAGGCTGCAGGGAACGTCCTCAAAGATGTAGCGATGCTGCAACTGGGGCGGGGCCTTGATCCCGGAGTACCCCTGATTGGCGTGCATCGCCTCGTGCAGGTTTGCGCCCACGGCATTGTAGGCACGGCTCAGCCACTCCTGGGCGGTCTGTGCCCGGATGCCCACAGCCGAGGCTACGGTGACGCGCTCCCGATCCAGAGCTTCCAGCACCTTCGCAGTGGATGGCGTCACGCCGTCCATGTAGAACTCAAAGTCGCCACCAGAGCGCTCAATCCACGCGGCATTGAGGAGGATGAGGGCCGGATGGAAGATGGCTCCCATGTTGTTCAGGCTGGTGTGGAGCACGCTCTTGGCGGGGATGAACTGGGGGTAGACCTGCTGGACCAGCGATACTGCCTCCGCGGTGCGGGTGGTGGGCATCGCGGCCAGGGGCACGGAGAACTTGGTGCGGAAGATGCGGGCCTGGGCCGGGCCCATGCTGCGCGCGGCAAATAGGAATGTCTCGGCTTCACAGATGATGGGCCGCGCTGGACACTCGGCGGCCTTCAGGCCCTCGGCAAACTCCAGCGCGCCGCCCGTGCGCCCCGGGTTGAGAACCACGACCTGGTCATCGCGGAGATAGGGGGCCGCGCAGAGCGCGACGTCGCGATGGCCGCTTGCCGGGATCACGACCATGACCAGACGCGCGTTCGCGAGGGCTTCCTCGAGGTCGGATGTCACGCACGCCAGTTGTCCGAAGTGGCCACTTCCGTCCTCTGTTGTGATCTCGATGCCCTGGCGTAGCCGGATTGCTTCGATATTGGCCTCGGTGCGGTTGTAAAGCGTGACGGGAAAGCCGCGCATAGCCATCTCTGCGGCCATCGACTTGCCGCCGTGCCCGGCGCCAATCACGGTGATATGGAGCGTGTCCTGGGTCATTGTATTTACCTCCTGACGTGGAAAGGGGGAAGGACACCAAGCCGTGGGTTGGAGAAGGGGATGTGGGGAGGGGGATCCCTTCGGCACTTTCAGGATAGCACGGTTTGGTCGCGGTGGCAAAGTGGGCCTCGGCGCCGCGGGTTCTGGAGTGCCTGGCACTTTCCGAAGCGCCTGGCACTTGGGCGATGCTAGGTGCCGGGGACCGTGGCTTGGTCTTGGGGGCGGCGGCGCGGTCAGCGGCGGCTGCACGACAGGTCCCCGGCACCGCGGGCTCTGAAGGTGCTACATCATGATTTCGGTCCGTTCCCAGTGGGCCATCAGGGCGGCCAGGTGGGACTCCTGATCGCGGTAGGCGAGCTTCAGTCGCTGCACTTCGTCCCAGTCCTTGGCCTCGGTCGCAGTGACCATCGCCTCCGCCAAGGCGTGCAGCCGGGTCTCCTGCGAGTGGATCTCACCGATGAGCCGCTCGGCCTCCGCCTGTTGCCGCGCCCGGCTCGGTGCTGAGCACGCCCGGTCGGCATGGGCGTTCTGTGCAGATTTCGCCGCCTCGATCTCGGCGGTGCGTCCCGAAGCCAGGGCAGCGCGCTCCGCGTCGCGTGCCGCCATGTAGGCGCCGTAGTTCCCTGGATAGACGCGCAACCCGCCATCGCGGAGCTCCCAGACCTGCGTTGCCAGTTTGTCGATCAAGTAGCGGTCGTGCGAAACCATCAGGACGGTGCCCGGGAATGCCCGCAGGGCGTCCTCCAGCATCTCCTGCGTCTCGATGTCGAGGTGATTGGTCGGCTCATCGAGCAGCAGGAAGTTCACGGGATGGAGCGCCAGCACGAGCAGCGCGAAGCGCCCACGCTCACCGCCGCTGAGCGCCCGCATCGGCTTGTAGACACCGTCCCCGCGGAACAGGTAATGCCCCAGCATGCTGCGCGCCTCCCCCAACCCCATAGGCTGGTGATCGAGCAACTCGTCGAGCACCGTCTGGTCCGGGTCCAGGATCTCGTAGGCCTGGGCGAAGTAACGCACGTCCAGATTGGCGCCCAGCCGCAGATCGCCGGAGAGGGGCGCCAGCTCGTCGAGCAGCGTGCGCAGGAAAGTGGACTTGCCCGTGCCGTTGGCCCCGATCAGGGCCGCGCACTCTCCGCGCTGCAACAGCAGGTCGTCGATATGGAAGAGCTCGGTGCCAGGGTACCCGATCGTGACATCGCGCGCCTTGAGCACCTCGTTGCCGCCGCGCTGGCGGGTCCGCAGCCGCAGCCGGAAGCGATCCAGCGATGGGTCAGGTGCGCGCAGCGACTTCACGGCCTGCTCGATCTCCGGCACGTCCCACGTGCGCTTGGAGATGTTGGGATCGTCCTCCATGAACTCGCTCCACTTCTGGTTCAGTGCCTGCGTTCCGCCAAGGGCCACCGCCTGCGCGGCACGCGCCAGTCGCTTGAGACGTCCCTTGGCCTGGGGATCGCCACTGGGCATGAAGCGCTTGATGAACTCGAGCTCCTTGTAGAAGTGCTCCTGGACGGCGGCGAACTCTTTGATGCGCCGGGCCCAACGCTCCTCCCGCTGCATCACGTAGGCGCTGTAGTTCCCGCGATAGACCTCCATCCCCTGCCCGCGCATCTCCCAGATCACGTTGACGACCTGGTCGAGGAAGTAGCGGTCGTGGCTCACCACGAGGACGGCGCCATCCCAGCGTTGCAGGGCGCTCTCAAGCCATGCTACCGCCTCCATATCGAGGTGATTTGTGGGCTCATCGAGCACCAGCAGGTCGGGCTGTTCGAGGAGCAGCCGGGCCAGCAGAGCCCGGGTCTTCTGGCCGCCGCTGCAGAAGGCGAGCGGCATGTGCTGTTGGTCGTCCTGGAAGCCGAGGCCCGTGAGCACCTGCTGGATGCGCAGCTCGTACTCGTAGCCACCATCGTGGGCAAAGGCCTCCTGGACGGCACCGTAACGCTCCAGCAGCCCCTCGGGATCGGAGCTTTCAGCCATCGCTGCCTCCATCTCCCGTAGCTGTGCTTCGCGCGCACGGAGGTCGGCGAAGACCGTGAGCATCTCCTCGTAGACCGTGTGCTCTGGCGCGAGGAAGGCGTCGGCGGCCTCCTGTTCGAGGATGCCGAGGCGGGTTCCCTTCGCCATGGTGACGGTCCCGGCGCTTGCCGGCTCCTGACCGACGAGCACGCGCATCAACGTCGTCTTGCCGACGCCGTTGGGGCCCACCAGACCGATGCGCGCGCCACGGGGCACCTCTCCCGACAGGCCGCCGAAGATGTCCAGTGCTCCAAACGCCTTACCCAGATTGCTGAAACTCACGACCGGCATACGTCACCTCACAAGAAAAGGAAAAGCCGCGGGCTGGGTGCGCCCGCGGCTTGGTTCTGTGCTGATCAACAAAAAGTGCGGGCCGGATGCGCCCGCACTTTTCAGAATGACTGACCGTCAGACAGGCGCACTACGACAAGGAACGCTCCCCATTGCCGTTGACTGTACGAATTACCAGTGCGCCGAATACCATTGATCTCTTTGTCCTCTCACTCTGGAGTGGTTTGCAACTCACGCCATCATTATACCGCACTGTGCTATGGGCGCAAGCTTGAACTTCAGGGGGGCATTTCAGGATGGGGGCAGACAGCCTGCTCCCTCAGCCCCTGACGCACGCTCGCGGCCTTTGCGCAGCATCTCCGCCCGGAAAGTGCCGGGGACTGCGGAAAGTCCCCGGCACTGATGGCGTCCCCGGCACCTGGACGGGCGTTCTACACAGGATAGGCAGGACGGCAGTCTTCATTTCGCCCCCAAGATGAAATGCCCCTGCTCAGGGCAGTTGGACATGACCGTTGTCCGTGGGCGCTTCCTCCTTTGCGTGGTCACACCGAATGGAATGGAGGCACCGTGCGAAGAGCTCGCTGCTGGGCGCAGTTGAGCGCTCAGAACCCTTGCGAGGGTGCGCGTCGGAACGCGGGGAAACCCTCGCAAGGGCAGAGCCGTCTGTTACGACTTGGCGTGTGAGCCATGAGCAACAGGCTCGACTCAGACCTGCCAATGCCGCTGGGATAGCATCCTGTCTATGAGGGAGGAGCATCTCCGTTGCGTCGGCTTCTCGCCTCAGGGTAGCCGAGCTTGGGGTGTATGCCGCCTCACCCAAGAACACAGCCCGGCCGTTTTGGCCGGGCTGTGCATCCGATGCTTGGTGGCTGGACCTAGAACGTCTGGGTGTCCCAGGTCTCGACGTTCTTGGTCGCGTCGTAGTTGGCTCCCGTCTTGGTGACGTTGGTCACCGTGAAGGTGAAGCTCGTACCGCGTTTGGCCGAGGCAGTGAAGGTGACCGTGCCGTCGGCGCTTGTTGTGCCCGAGACGGAGCCAGTGTAGCTGCCGCTCCAGGTGCCCGAGACCGTTGCGCCCGCGACCAGCGCACCGTTGGTGTCCTTGATGGTGACCACGGCGGTGGCGGTTCTGTTGACGCCTGCTTTCGTCCCCGACATCGCAATGTCGGCCACGAAGATCGTCACGGGTGTCGTTGTGTTGTTCACCGTCACCGTGACACCAGCGCTCTCCGTCGTATTGTCAGCCGTGTCTGTCGCGACCGCAGTGAGCGTATGCGAGGCATCCGTCGCAGTCGTCGTGTCCCAGGTTACCGACCAGCCACCGGTCTCATCACTGTCCACTCCAAGGGGCTGGCCGTCCACGAAAAAGTCCACCCGCGCGACGCCTTGGTCGTCTGCCGCGTTCGCGGTGACGGTCACCGGGCCGGCGACTGTCTCGCCTGCGGTCGGGGCCGTGATATAGACGGTGGGCGGAGTGTCGACGGGGCTGCCGCCGCCCAGGGAAATGAGCGCAGCCTTGGCCTGGACGAGGCCATAGCCGTAGGCAACGTCGCGACCGGCGGTCCCGAGATCCAGGGCCGTGGAAGTCATCGCGGCGCGAATCTCGGCGTTGGTCAGGGTTGTGTCGGAGCTCCAGAGCAGCGCCGCCACTGCCGAGACGTGTGGCGTGGCCATCGACGTGCCATCCCAGGCTTCGTAGCCGCTGCCTTCAAGGGGCGCAGTACTCTCGACCCTGCCCGTGGATCCCAGTTTGTTGGCCACGAGGTAGAGCCCATCCTCCTGGCTCAGGCTAATGGCCGGGATCGTCGAGCTGTAGCCATCGCCAAGCGTGCCGAGGAAACCGCCCGGCACGTTGTTGTAGATGACAGCTGCCACGCCACCGCCATTCTGCACGCTCATGACCTTGTCGTAGAAGCTAATGTCACCACGTTGGCACAGGACGACCTTGCCGGTCCACGAACTAGGAGCGGCACAGAGCCCGCCATCGACGAGGGCGCCTGATACCGTGCCGTAAGCGGCAAACTCGATCTGGCTGCCTGAGTACTCAACGCCGTCGACGGTCAGCGTGTTCTTAGCCACGAAGGGCACCGTGCTCAACACGGCGACGCCGGGCGCGGCGAGCTCGACCTGGTCGTTCTGTTGCGAGAAGTCAGCGACGGCCATATTGCTATCGATCGCGGCGACGGAGACCACCGAGGTATAGGAGGCGGGGTAGTTGTAGGCAGTGGTGCCGTCGTTACCGGCTGCGGCAATCGAGAGGATGTTCTGGCTGTACAGCTTGTCGAACTGGGTCCGCTCCGTCCGCAAGGACTTGGTACCGCCCAAGCTCATGCTGATGATATTGGCACCAGCAGCGGCGCAGCGGTTGGTCGCGTCGACCAGCGTCGAGCTATAGGCCCAACCACAATCGTCGCCGAAGACCTTGACGATGTAGAGCGAGACATTGGGGCTCACACCGACGACGCCGAGGCCGTTGTTGACCGCGGCGATGGTTCCGGCCACGTGCGTGCCGTGCCCACAGCGATCGGTATCCCAGCCTGACAGGTAACCCGTGATCCTGGACGAGTTGGCCGCGTGGTCCTCGTGCCCGGTGTAGAGGCCCGAGTCGATGATGCAGACCGTGATCCCGGCGCCGGTCGGGGCCCCCGCGTCGAAGGCGCCGTCGCCATTGGCATCCCAGACGTCCAGCGCTTGGACCATATCGACGCCGTACGGCGTCTCCTGGCCCATCAGGTAACGAGGCGCGTCCTCCTCGACCAGCACGACGTTCGGGTTGCGCTCGATCCCCTTGAGGGCCGCTTCGGGCAGCGAGACTGCGAAGGTGTTCAGGTCATCGAACTGATAATGGATGGTGCCGCCGGCGCCCTGCAGCGCGGCGCGTACCGCCGCCCCGCGCCCCGGGGCGAACTGGACCAGCACCCGCACCTCGCCACCCGCAAGCGACGGGGCAGGCCGGGCGATGGCCGACAGGGCCAGGACAACCACCACCAACACTGCAATACGGCCGATGCGTTTCATGAGTCTCCCCTCCAATGAAAGATGATCGAAGCGCCACCAACGAATTGGGATGGGTGGGTCGGGGGTGTGCGGTGCTCGGTGACCGGCCCATAAGCGGCGATTATAGGTCGCTGTGGGCGTTGTCAAGGGGTCACGTCAGGCGCCAACTCGGCGTCCAGACGCTCGTCGTAGCCCTCCATCCAGATCCCGGCGACGGAGATGAACGTCTCGCCCTCGTAGGGGAGCCGCTCCCACGCCTCGGCGGTCGTTCGTGCCACGTAGCGGACGGTCCGGGTGTGTTCGTCGGAGCCGGTGGGGGTGTCCACGTAGGCGTTGCAGACGCGCACGTGCGCCGCTGCCCACGTCGTGAGGATGCCCGGGCACGTCGTGCGGAGGGCCTCGACCTGCCCGCGTAACTGCTCCCGCGACCGCTGGGCGTTCTCCATCGCGCCGTCCATTGCGGCCCGCGCGGCCTCGGCCTCCGCGAGCGACGGATGGCCCCGGTCGAGGTAGTCGGCCCACTGGCCGGCGTTGCTCTCCAGTGCATCGATGTCGCGACGGAGCGCCTCCAGCGCTCGCGCCTGCGCACGGAGGTAGGCCCCGGCCTCGGCAGGCGACATCCGGGATAGCTCCTCCTCGTCCTCGCTGCCGTTGGTGTGATACTCGTAGGAGAAGCGATAGGTGTAGAGCGTGCCGCACTCGGGGCAACAGCGGACGTGGTAGACCTCGGGATCGTGGAGGTCCGGCGTCAGAACGATGGCGAGCCGGGCGGCGGCTGGGGGCAGCGGGATATCGTACTCGGGCGCGGCGTATTTGTAGAAGGACGTCTGAACGTCCTTGAGCAGGCTGCAGATCGAGCAGGGGTCCGGCATCGGTGTCTCTCTCCGTCTCGACCAATCCCTAACCACGGGCCAGGGCGACGGCGCGTTCGAGCACGGGATCGCGCCCGGCGTAGAGGTCCTCACGCCGCACCTCGACCGGAACGTCCGGCGCGATGCCGATGCCCTCGAACGGGGTGCCATCGGGCATGGTCGCGCGCTTCGTGCCGACTGCGAGCAGGATGCCCTGCTCGAATGTGTGCACAAAGGGCTGGCCCGTGGAGCCGCCGGTCGTTTCGCCGACGATCACGGCCCGCCCGTTGTCCTTGAAGGGCATCGTGAAGTCCTCGGCGGCGGAGAGCGTCCCCCGGTCGACCAGGAGGGCGAGCCTTCCTCTGTAGCCCGAAGGGTCCGGATCGCTCACCGAAGCGGGCCACTGGAGGTGCGCGGAGCGGAAGATGGCGTCGCCCCCGCGTTGCGCCTGGACGGCGAGAAGCCCGACTGTCAGAGGGCTGCTCTCCGCCCACCAGCGATAGGGCCGGTCCATCAGGCGCGAGATCAGGCCGCCTGGTGTGCTGCCGCCGTGGTTGTCGCGGACATCGACGATCAGGGCCGACGCGCCGGCGAATTCCTGGACATAGGCCCGGGCGCACTCCTCGGCCTCAGGCGGGATGAAGCTCGGGACCCGGATCATCGCGAGGTCATCGGCGAGCCAACGGCCTTCGGTGGCTGGCGGCGCCGCACCGGTTCGAAGGGCCGCACGATCGATCGTGCGGGTGCGCGTGGTGCCTTCCGCATCCTCGACCTGCAGCGTGTAGCGCTCCGGCAGGAAGGCGCCGAGGAGCGTGTCGAACTGGATCGTGCGGGCCTGGGGGCTCCCGAAGGCATAGGCGCGAAGCTCTGCATACCAGTCGTCGGCCGGCCGGTCCTCGATGCGCAGGACCACGTCGCCCGGCGTCAGAGCCGGATGGCCGGACCTCACGACTGTCCAGCGGCCCTCCACGGGGTGCAGCGCCATGCCCACCGGCGGCAGAGCTTCCAGATAGGGGTCGAACAGCCTGGTGTGGGCGTTGTTGAAGCGCGCCAGGAAGGCCATCACCAGGAGCGAGAAGCGTTTGCGGCTCTGCCACGGCAGCGCTGCCTCGGCCAGGTCCGCAAACGCGGCGTCCAGGCCATCGCGCGAGAGCTCGGAATCCTGCCAGTGCGCGAAGTAAAGCGGGATGGCCTGGAAGATCTTGGCGAGGATGAAGGCACGCTGTGCCAGTGTCAGATCGTGGGTGTCATCTATCATGGTGGTCCTCCTATGTCATCATGCAGACCGGACCAGGCCTGGTCTAGTCTGGAAGCCAGCCCTCGCTGCAGACGATGATGGGTAGGTCCCCATCGGTGGCATCGCGCTCGGCGTGGGTGTCGGTGAGGAGTGACGCCAAACCATGCAAGGTGTAGAGCTGCGCGAGCTCATCAAGGAGCACCTGGCCTGTCAGGCGCTCCCGCCGCATCCGGTTGAGCGCAGTCTGAACGACGGGGCGTGTGATTGTGTGCTGGAAGACGGCGTCGAGTTGCGCGATCTGCGGCTGAAGGGCAGCATCCGACGCGGCGTAGAGGGCGCGCAGCTCCTGCAGCACATAGCGTTGAGCGCGCGTCTGAGCGGCCGTGTGGCGCTGTTCGGCGCGCCGTGCGATCACCTCGCGGTCAAAGGTTCGTTTGACGGCCATCACGCGGGCGTTGTGGCCATCGGGCAGTGGGGCCGCCGGTTCATCGGGTGAGCAGGCCATCTGCTTGAGGATACGCGGGGCCTCGCGAGTGACGATCTCGCCCGACGCGTCTACCTGGTAAAGCTGAGCGTAGCGCCCCGCACGGCAGAGGACGACGGCGCCGCCCTGACGCTTACGGTAGCCGCAGCGGACGCCGTTGCTCAGCGTGGCGATGGTGCGGAAGAGCTCGGGGTCATCCTCGCGGAGCTGACGGACTGTCTCGAGGGCTTCGTTCATGTCAATATAGGCGTCGACATCGGACTCGTCATCGACGACATCGCCCCGGCCGTAGATCGCATACAGCGCTTCCTCGTTCAGGCGCTCCAGCGGGTCCAGGATCGCGGCGTCCTCGCCGATCGTGTCGTGGATCTCCTGGATGCGCCGGCGAAGCTTCTCCTGCAGGCCCAGGTTCTGCTCCAGCGTGCGCTCGGGCAGGAAGTTGAGCGCGTGGATGCGGTCGTGTTCCGTGCCGATGCGGTCGATGCGCCCGAATCGCTGGATCAGGCGCACCGGGTTCCAGTGCAGATCATAGTTGATGAGGGTGTCACAGTCCTGAAGGTTCAGGCCCTCGGAGAGCACGTCGGTGGCAATCAGCGTGTCGATCTCGGGCGTGCCGTCTGCGGGCGCATCCTGCGGGTTGGCGCGTGGCGCGAAGCGGCCCACGACCTGGGCGCGGTTCCTGCCCTGGCTAAAGATGACATCGACCTCGGTGCCGGGCCGCGCAACCACGAGTGCATCGTAGAGGTATTGTGCCGTGTCAGCATACTGGGTGAAGATGAGCACCTTACGACCGCGCAGCTCCGGTTCATCGAGCCGCGCCAGCAGGGTCTGGAGTTTGGCGTCGTGCGCGGGCGAGATCGGCGCCACGAGCCCCAGCATATGCTCGAGGACGGCCACATCATGGGCCACATCGGCGCGCAACGCCGCGGCCTCGAAGTCCTCGAGCCGGTAGCGCGTCGTGAGGGCCTCGAGCGCATCGACGAGCGACTGCTCCTCATCGGCGTCCGACCCACGGAGGAGCTCCTGGGCCTCATCTCCAGCAGCGACGATCCCCGCATCGAGCGCGGCGAGGAAGGCACGATGGGTGCGCAGCAGCGTCGCCACCGTCTGCCTGAAGGCGTGCACGCTTGACTCGAGGCGCTTGAACAGCATTACGCGCATGAGGCCGCGCAAGGTGGCGCCGGCTCGTCTGAGGTCGTCGTAGGGCGGGTGATCGCGGTGGCCGGGCTTCACGTAGCCCCAGAGGCCATAGCGGGCATAGGTGAGGGGCGCGCACGCGGATTGTGCGCTGTCGACTGGCGTGCCACCCGGTGGCGTAGCCGTGAGGCAGGCGCGCAGCTCGTCGTAGAGGCCCGCGTAGGTCGCCTCGATGCTGTACTCGACGGTTTGCAGATGGCGATCGGGGAAGAACTGCTTCCGCCCGCCCACCCAGACAAAGGCCTTGCGCTTCCCGTTACGATAGGGCGCGATGGCATCGGGGTCGACGCGCGCCCCGGTCTCCGCATCGTAGCCGTACCAGCGCAACACGTCGATGCGCCGCCGGCGGATCAGCAGGTGGGCCAGCAGCTCCGGGAGGCGCCGCTCGCCGGCCTCCACCAGCCGGAAGTAGTCGCGCAGGTGAGGTGGGTCGATCGGCAGGTCGGTGACGTCCTCGGGGTGGAAGAGTTTGAGCTGATTGTAGACATCCCAGAGCGACTTGTTGCGCGGGGTGGCGGTGAGCATGACCACGCGCCGCTCCCCGGTCGATAGGTAGCTCTGCAGGACGCGATAGCGCTGGTTCCCGGTGTTGCGGAAATTGTGGCTCTCGTCGATGAGGACGAAGTCGCGATAGCGAGTGCGCTCGTCGTGCAGCATCCACTCGGGGCCCAGCGCCTCATCCTCCTTGAGCATTCCCATCGACAGCACCCGCGCGTTGAGCTGGTAGGCCTCGTTGTAGTGTTCCCACATCTCGACGAGCGGGGGTGGGCAGATGATGAGCGGGCGGGCGCGGTCGTGGCGCTCGAAGTGCTTGACGATGGCAGCGCCGATGTAGGACTTGCCCAGGCCGACGACATCGGCGACGAAACAGCCGCCATAGCGCCGGATCATGGCGATGGCCTGGACGACGGCGCGCTGCTGGAACTCGGTAAGCACGCTCGTGATCTCGTCGTGCCAGAGGAGCTCCGCCCCATCGGCGCCCTCCAACTGGTCGCGCACCAACTCGTAGAGTGTTTTGAGATAGATCTGGTAGGGGGTGACCGTGGCGCGGGACCACGACGCCTGCAGTGCCTGCATCAGGTGGGCGTCGAAGTCCTGGGCATCGGCCCACAGCGCCTCAAACCAGGCGGTCAGCGCGGCATGGTTCTCGTTCCCGTTCACGATGACATTGAGCTCGGTGTTCGAGGCGATGCCGGAGAGGGTGAAGTTGCTGGAGCCGGTGATGGCGACGCCGTGTTCCAGGCGGGGCACCGGTTGTCCCTGCGTGTCGAAGGCCGGACCGTAGTCGAAGATGTAGGTCTTGGCGTGGAGCCGGCCCCGGGTATAGACGCGGACCGAAAGGCGCCCTGTCTCGATCAGGTCGATGAGGACGCTCACCAGCTCGGCGGCGGCATCGGTCTGGTCCATCGCTCCCAGGGTCTCGCCGACTGCGGCGGCGGTGCGGGCGGCGGACGCCTCCATAGCGGTGCGCTTGGGGAACTGCAGCGCCTCGGCGGCCTCGTGCACCTGCTCGATACGGCGATAGCCTTCAGCGATCTGCTCGATCGTCTCGCGGTTGGAGGTGTTGCCGATCAGGAGCCGCAGGTCGCGAACGTTGCGCAGTGTGTCGGCGACGGCCTCCAGCCCCGAGAGGAAAAAGTAGCCGACGGCGAACTTCGCCGACTCGCTGCCGGGCAACGTTGTGCGGATGACGTCGACCAGCTTCACGGACCGATTGTCGATGATGTCGTGGGTCATATACCCTCTGCGCGAAGCTTGGAGAGTCGCGCCAAGGTCATTGCTGAAGCCGAGTCACGGGGAACAGCGCGCCAAGTGATTTCGACCAAGTCTGCAGGTTGAAGACCTGGCAGTCCTGTACGAATGGCTGCCAGCGCTGTCCAGGCGGGCCGGCAACCGGAAGGCTACGTCGCAGGCCATCACTGAGCACAATCAGATCGGGCGGCTGCAAGGCACTCAGGGCGATCAACACGAGGAAGTCGACGGCCTTCATACAATGGGTCAGCCCGTGTGCTCCCTCTTCGTCGAATTTCGTGCTGCGGACGGCGCTGGAGAAGTCGAACAGCAAGTTACCCTCGACGTAGACGGTCATAGGACGCCCTCCAGCGTGCGCTGGACTTCGCGATCGTAAATGTCCTCGTAGGCCTGAGCAACCCCATGCGGAAGCGTCTCAAGGTACGCGTCGGCAACGCGATGCGTGATCTCCTTGGTGGCCGAGTCACGCTCCAACACGATGTAGCGGAGTGCGTGGTCCATAGTATGCTGCAGCTCAAACTCCTTGAGCACGACATAGCTGTGTGTCGCAACAAAGAGCTGTACGCCCTGGCGCTGGAGCTGCAATAAGATCGCTACCAAGGTGCGGATCAGCGCCGGGTTGAGATTGGCTTCGGGCTCATCCCAGAAGAGCGTCGATCCCTCCAGCAGGGTGCCATTGGCGATGAGCAGCCAGAGGAGAGCCAGCTTGCGATGCCCCTCGGCCAGCAGCGTGAACTCCAGCTCGCCTTGCCGGTTCTTCAGGTAGAACTGCTCGCCTTTTACGACAACCCGGCCCTCCATAGCCTCCTGCACCATATCGAGGAGGAGGCTGCGGTCTTGTGTGGGAGCGCCCTTGAGAAGGGGCAAATAAGCCTTGTCGATGATGTCGGCGTAGATCTCCTCGAAGTGGATCTCGCGGGTCTGGTAGAGCGAGCGAAAGCCAGGCGCGTTGGCCAGCATCTCCTTGACCGGAATGTAGACGGCAGGGCCAATCTCGGAAGGCCAGCGACTGCGGAACTCCAGCTCGTTCACTGCGCGATTGCTGAAGCTGAAAGCCATGTCACGGCCGCGCCGCTTGATCACGCCTTCGCAAGTCTCTCCACCCTTGACGCGGTGTACGAGGCGACCGAGATGCCTCTCGCGCGGCAGAAACACGTTCTGCAGCTTCCTGGCGAAAGCTTCGCCTTCATGGCGTTCGGTGACAGCCTGGCTACTCAGCGCAGCATAGAGTAACTTGAGGACGTGGGTCTTACCTGTGGCATTGGCACCGATGAAGACATTCGCGCCGGGCAGGAACTCAAGGGCAAGATGGGTGAACGCGGTGAAGTTTCGTACCGTCAGCTTCTCCAGCATTGGGCCACTCCTTTCACGATTCCTCGCGCACCCTGCTCCCAGCGGCGCCAGGTACACTCTATCCCCATCTTCATTATACTGGCTTTCTACAACTCACTCGAAACGCCACGCCCCAAGCCTTTGAGCTGTCGGAGGGCTCAAAGGTCTCGTCGGCTATAGTGTGCCGCGAGGCCTATGAGGCCATCGCCGAGGGACTGCAGGTCCGCATCCGAGAGCGGGTCGCGCAGGTCAAGGCGGAAGCCGTCATCGCGGGGAGTGTAGCCGGGCAGGTGTGCCAGCGTCTCCACCAGGCGCCCGGCCTCGGGGTCATCCTTGATGGACCGGGGCCACGGGCAGGCGACGTCGACGCGGGCGCCGCGCTTGCCGTCCGGCGCACGTAGTGTCACGGCGGCGTAGGTGGTCGTCAGGCCGGGCGTCTCGCCCGGGACGGTCAGCCGGAGGTAGACGAGGTGCGGGTTGTTGGTGTAGACTGCGAGCCCGGCGGCCTGCCAGCGCTCGATGAGGCGGATGAAGGTGGGGCGCACGGCGTCCGGGCAGGTCTCAAGGGTGGCGTCGACGTTGCGCAGCGTAGCTTTGCCCGCGGTGGGCGCGAGCCCCCAGCGGGCGTGCAGGTCGGGCACAGGGGGCGGGCCGGGCTTCACCGCGCGCGTCATAGCGTCATCCAGCAGCGCCAGCGCGTCGACGAGCGCCACGATCATTGTGGGGGTGAGCGCTTCCACCGGCAGGTGGGCGGAGCTCGCGGTGAGCTCAAAGCCTTCGGGTCGGGGCACGGCAGCGCGGAACGCGTCGGCGTCCTCGGGCCGGACGCCGTAGGTGCGCTCGAGGCTGTTCCAGCTCACCGTGACGATCGGGCCGGCGGAGGCGTGCCCGATCAGCACGGCGACGACAGAGCCCGACGCTGCCCCCAGGAGTCTGAGGGTCTTGCCGGTGGTGTCAGTCTGGCCACCGCGGGCGTGCCAGTCCTCGAGGAGCGCGGAATAGGACACCTGGGCTTCGGGCGAGACCCCGCGATAGAGATCGCGCACAGCAAAGTAGGTACGCTCGTCGAGCGGGATCTGTGGCAGGGCGAGCGCGAAGTCCGCGCGGAGCCGGGGGCCAAGGTCGATCGCAGTCCTGAGAATCGCCACGAGGGCTTCCTGCACAGCCTCAGTCGTCAGCCCCTCGATCGGGCGGATGTCGATGAGGACGACACTATCCAAGGCGATGGCGAGGTGCGATGCGGTCAGAAACTCATAGTTCAGCCGCAGAAGGGTCTCGCCGAGCTCGCCCTGCAGCCGCTCGTTCTCAGGCCATTCGAGGATCGGTGCGATGGCGAGGAGCGCGAGGCCGTCTGTGCCGCGGTCGACGATGGCCACGTCGACCGCAGCCTCGCCGTAGGATGAGATCGCCGAAACGGTGCGCCAATCCCAGGTTTCACCGTGGTCTATCGGAGCGCCCATGCGCAGCAACGCCTCTTCGATGAGGGCCTGCGCCCAGTGGCGGTCCGGATCCGAGGCGAGCGGTACGCCGCCGAGCAGGCTGGTGTAGCGGGAATCACGATCGGGGTCCATAGATCCTCCTCAGGATAGGTCGGGCGCAGGTAGGGGCGCAGGTAGGGGCGCAGCATGCTGCGCCCACAGGAGGCGGTGTGACAGGGACGGGCCGGCGATCCGCCGTGATCGTCATCCGCTGGTGCTCTCCTCGATGAGGGCGATCTCGGCGGGGGTGAGGTCGTAGAGGGCGTAGACGCGGGCGTTGAGCTCCGCCTCGAGCGCGGCGACGGCAGTGGGGTCGGGCGGCTCGGGGCCCGTGTGCAGGTCGAGCAGCCGGCGCACCAGGCCCTCGATGGCGGCGCGGTCTGCGGGAGACGCGTCGGGGATCGGTGTCTGCTCAAGGTAGATGATGCGAAACTCCATGTATCTTTGCTGAACCGAAGGGCAGACCTGACGAAAGTAGAAAAACGCTACACAGGAGTTGAGCAATCCCAGAAGGTACAGAGGTGCATGGGGCATTACATACGTCTTGTCATTACCGAGTGTGCCGGAGTTGTCATAGGCAAACTCGGGCCTTGTGTTGAAATGTGGATACACGATCTTTGGTCCGTCGAACACCTCGTAGTAGTCGATCGTGTCCTGGATCTCGTACCACTGATAGTTGCCCGGCTTACGTCCTCCCTCGACCCCGGGCTCAAGCCTATCGCGGAACTGACTGAGGTGGCGCTTGATCGCCGGGTAGCTGTCGATGTCGACGCCTCGACGGGTGAAGATCAGGTACTCCCCGCTCCACATCGTTCTCCACCGGTCGATGTCTCGGCCTCTGATCCAGGGTCTGACGATCTCCGCGCTCCTGGCATCCTCGGCAACCAGGCGGTCGCGGGCGGCGCCGTCGATGACGAAGGCTTGGTTGTACCCGGTTTTGATGCCATAGTAGATTCGGCCACCCAATAGCTCACCTAACGGCTTCCCTATGCATCGCAGCTTGGCCATCAGCGCCGAGACGGCGGGCCGTACGAGCGCCCAGCCGTCAGCACGCAGCGTCGACTGAGCCTGTGACCATCCTTCCTCAGCAACAGCCTGACCCAGCCGGTCGACAATCCCAAGGTCCTCAACGGTGAGCGCACGCACGGTGGCGCCGCGGGATGGGGCGGTCCTGCGGAAGACGATGATCTGCGGGTAGGCGATCGCCCCGAAGACCGGCAGGTCGCCGAAGTCGATGATCGTGTCCACTGTGGCGCTGCCCGCGAGATGCTCGCGCAGCTTC
>JAKJAE010000059.1 GCA_022707665.1 Chloroflexota bacterium | reverse complement strand
ATCTGCGGGCCTATCCAGAGTCAGTTCAGCAGCAGGCCCACGCGCCGGCCCCACCTCCACGACACCCAGGGCCAACTCCGTCCCGCCAAAGCTCCCGTCGGCACGTCCGATGCCCAACATCCCCTGCAGGCCACTGACGCGCAACACGAGGCGGTAGGACCCAGGGGGAAGGTGCGGCGGCAGGACAATGTAGGCCTCTGTGTCGACAGCCACTCCCACAGGCCAGTCCGGCGCGGCCCAACCCCAGTCACTGAGCAGCCTGCGTCCTCCTTCCGCCCAGATGACCTCATCCCCATCACCGTCACCGCGCAGGGCCAGGTAGACCTCCACCTCATCCTGGGGTACCTGAGCCCACCAGCGCAAGCGGACTGTCAGCGGATCGGGAGGTCGCGTCACATCATCCCAGGTCGTGGCCAGGAGATCCAGGCCGCCTCCAACACGCGCAAGGTAAGGAGAGTCCTTCGGGAGGTCGTCCAGGACTGTGCACTTTTCGACCTCCCACCCGGAGATTGGAGCATCCGCCTCACAGTCGAGACTTCCCCTTTCAACCGCCTGATCGACGGCACGTCTGAGCTGAGCCTCCGTCAATGGGTGGCATTGCGGGGCATGGATCCAGTAGAAACTCCCCTCTGAGGCCTGTTGCGCGAGCCACGCCCACAACGTAGCGGAATCCGTGGCCGGCGCCCCAGCATCGGGAGGCAACCCCGGCAGTGGGCCGGGCGCGACAAATGGCCCTGAAGACTCAGGTGTCTGGATGTGGCCATAGACTCGAGACTGCACCCTCCCGCCAGACCTAAGCTCAGCCAGAAGAGCATACCGTCCGGGCAAGGGGTTGTCCCCGCCAACGAGGAAATCCGTACAGCCCAGGCGACTCTCGTCCCAGGCGATGGTGCTCCCCGCGAAGAGACCCGCCGTGCCCGGGACATTGCCTGTCATCACCGACGCGCCCTCAGCGTGACGGTTCAGCCAACGGACCGCTAGCCCCGACGCCTCCCCCCAACCCAGAGGCACCACATGCTGGGCAACCCACGGTCCCCCAAGCATAGGATTTGCGTACTGCAGCGGTAACAACGCCACGAGCACCCACGGCAGTGCCAGGCTGGCAAGCACAGCAGACCGCACGCCCCGGCGCCGGTGCGACCAGGCCATTGCCCCTACGAGTGTGAGCGGCGGGATGAGGGTCAACACATACCGGTCGAACTTCTTCTCTGCGGTCGTGATGCCAACCAGAGTACTGAGAGCGGGTAGCAGAGTCCAGATCAGGGAACGGAAATGGCTGAAGTGACTGTCGCGGCAACGCCAAATCCAGGAAAGGAGACCAACCAACACCGGTGGCGTCAACCGGAAGAGCAACACGACCGGGTAGAACCACACCCCCGGATCGGTGCTCGTCCCACCGGCAAAGAACACGGGACGGAGGCCAATGCCCTCGTGGTAGGTCACGGCTCCAATAAGCGATGCCAATGCCTCTCGGGGTGAGAGCCACATGGGGGGATAGAGCAGCACCAGGAATGCCGTTGTCAGCAGTGCTAGCACGACGACGCGGGCGACCCGCACGTGGATTGGGCCTTTCCACCAGAGAAAGAGAGCCAGTGCCAGTCCTGGCGCCGCCAGTAGCCCGAGCATCTTGGTCAGGCCCGCCAATGCCAGGAAAGCCGCAGTCGCCACGGTGCTGGGTAGCCATTCACGGACGGCTGTGTCTGTCGCCTGCCAGCGAACCGGCAGGGTGTAGGCCACAGCCAGGAGTACAAAGGTTGCCTGAAGCCCATCCGTGTGGAGCAGCCCCGAATGACCGGCGAGAAAGGGGTCAAGGGCCAGACACAAAGCCGCCAACCTGGCAACCCGACCGCCGATCCGGCGTCTGATGACCACGTGAACAAGAGCCAACCCCGCCGACGTCACGCACGCAACGAGGATCCGGCCTGCAGGCAGAAAGGCAACCAGGTGTGGGAAAGCCGCGCCATTCTCAGGCGCCAGCGTGGCGATACGATCGATCCAATCGCGCTGTGCTGCAGCCTCGGCTGGATTAACCCGCTCCGATAGCCAGATGCCCAACGCCCCAAGAGCCATCGTCGTCATCCCGGGATGGCCTGTCTGAGGGATAGCTGCCAGATCGGAAGTCTCGACAGCCTGGAGGAACTCGTGACTGCGCAGAACCCAGATCGGTTCATCCGGCGTGACGTAGAGTCCCAACGGCATCAGACGAACGATGAACGCCACAGCGAAGATGGCGGCGCTCAAGGCGATCGAATCAGTCCGGCGCGACCGCCGTTTCACGCTACTCCTCAGTTCGGATCGCGTAGACCGGTTTTTCCTGGACCTCGTAATAGGTTCGCGCCTGGAGCTCGCCCAGCAAGCCCATCACCAGGAACTGCGCGCCGAGGATCATGAGCAGGATCGCCAGCGAGAGCAATGGGCGGTTGCCGATGTCAGCGCCGGTGAAGATCTTGAACAGCGCGAGGTACAGCGCCACCAGGAAACCAATGCTCCCACTGGCCAGCCCCGCCAGCCCAAAGAGCTGCATCGGGCGGCCCATATAGCTTAACAGAAAGGAGACCGTCACCAAATCCAGGATGACGCGAACCGTTTTGGATAGGTTGTACTTCGATTTCCCGAAGGTGCGGGGGCGATCGTTGACCGGAACCTCGGCAACTCGCACACCAAGCCCTGACGCAAGCGCCGGAATAAAGCGGTGAAGCTCGCCATAAAGGTTCACGTTCTTCGCAACATCGTGGTGATAGATCTTCAACGAACAGCCGTAGTCGTGAAGCTTGACGCCAGTAGACCGGCCAATGATCCGGTTGGCCAGCATCGACGGCAAGCGTCGTGACAGAAGCGGCTCCTTGCGCTCCTGGCGCCAACCACTCACAATGTCGTAGTCGCCCTCTTCCGCTACCTTCAGCATCTTCGCGACATCAGCCGGATCGTTCTGTCCGTCGGCGTCCATTGTGATGACATACCGACCTCGCGATAGATCAAACCCGGCAGCAAACGCAGCAGTCTGCCCGAAGTTGCGTCTGAACCGGACGATGCGCAGATGTGGCTCATCCGACTTGAGTGTGCGCAGTATCGCCACACTGTCGTCAGAGCTACCATCGTCCACAGCAATGATCTCGTAGGTGCGTCCCAGAGCACCCAACGCCGCAGACAACTCCGGGATGAAGAGCTGCAGGTTTCCGGCCTCGTTGTAGATCGGCAACACGATCGAGAGTTCGAGCTCGGGTGCTCCCACATGCTTGTGCGACATAGATGGTTCCTCCTCCAGAGCACAACGACCCTGACCACAGGCCGGGCGCAGTTCCCCATCGTTCTACCACGAAGGCCCGATTCCTCAACCTGCCCGGCTTCCAGGGCTCTCGCATTCCGCTGGCGCGGGAGCGCACAGCCTCCCTTCGCAAGGTTTCCGCACCTTGCGAAGGGTTCTGGGATTAGCGCGGTTGTGCGCTCGGAAGCCTTGCAAGGGTCCGCCGCGTTCCAACACGTGCCCTCGCGATGTCATGCTGTCGTGCTGGCCCGAAATGCAATAGCCCTGTTCTGAGCCCGCCTTGACAGTCCCCCCGTCCACGTTATAATGCACGCGTTCTGGAGCCACGTAACTACGGCTGGCCCCGTCCATAGGGCCACCTTGTATGATGAGGAGGATCGATTATGGCTAAGAAGGGCACACGCGTTCTCGTCAAGATGAAGAGCACTGAGAGCGGGCACATGTACTACACGCAGAAGAATCGTCGCAATGACACCCAACGCCTGGAGTTGCGCCGGTACGACCCATTCCTGCGCAAGCACGTCATCTATCGCGAGACCAAGTAACCTCCAGGGGCTTCTCTAGCCTCACGAAGCGCGACCATTTGGCCCGGTGCTCATTTCTGAGCACCGGGCTTGTTGTTCATGGTGGTTTTTTAGTGAAGATACGTATATACTATATAGCATATACTATCACCGGGCGGGCTGCCCTCACCCAAAGGAACGCCATACCGCTATAAGCAAGCACAAGATCAAACAACGAACATGACGCCGGGGCTTGAGCTTCCCCACGCTGCTGATCGCAGCGGGCTTTCTCGCCTTTGGCCTGCTCGTCTATGATGCAGCGCGCCCTCGGCCTGGACGTGCCGTGGCCTAGCTGGGCAACGAACACATTCAGTACCCGCAGACCGCAACCTACAACTCAACACCGCCAACGTCGGGGCCGCACTACGAATCGCTCGCCCGATGGGGATTTCACGATCGCCCCATCCCTAACGAGTTGCAGGTGCACAACCTCGAGGATGGCGGCGTTATGGTCCAGTACAACTGCCCCGACGCCTGCCCCGAAGTCGTCGCTGAGCTTAGCCGCATCGTCGGAACATACGACAGGTTCGTGATCTTGGCGCCCTATCCCCAGATGGACGCCCGCATCGCCCTGACAGCCTGGCAGAGAATCGATCTGCTCGATGAGGTGGATGAGGCCCGCATCGTGAAATTCGTCGACACCTATATCGGGATCGATCACCACCGCTGACCGGGGAATCCTCGGGAGGGTTGTGAGGGAACACATCAGCCCTGGCGTTAGTTGCATTCTGGCGATTCCCGGATAGACTGGCCTCATATCCCGAGGGAATTCGCATGGCGGGGCGCAAGTTACTGCGCCCCGCATTGCTTGAGGTAGTGGATGAAGCGACTCTCCCAGCAGCTTCGACTCGACGCGTCGGTCTGGACCACAAGCCTGATCTTCTTGGCCGCCTCATCCTTCATGCAGCGGTTCGGGCAAGGACTCCTTGACGCCGCCACCACAAACTTCTTCGTGGAGACCCAAGGTCTCAGTGGTGACCAGGTCCTGTGGTTGGAGGGCATCCGCGAGATCCCCGGCCTGATCCTGATCTTCATCGCCGCGCTGACGATGCGTCTCCCCCTCTCCTATCGCACGGCTGTGTCGCTTGTCCTAGCCGGCGTCGGCTATGGTCTCTATGCCGGCGTCCATTCCTACACTGGACTCCTTGCTGTCGCCGTCCTCGCCAGTCTGGGCTTGCATATGTGGATGCCGCTCAACTCCTCGCTCGCGCTATCGCTCAGTCCCAGGGGCAAGACCGGCAGTGTGATGGGAACGCTCAACGGCATCGGTTCACTGGCTGCCATCGTGGGCATGGGTGCGCTGGCACTCATCTCAGTGATCGCCGCGCAGACACCGCTGTCGGCCTACTTCATTGTGGGGGCAGTCCTGTTTGTGATCGCCGGGCTCCTCGTCCTCCGCATACCGCCTTCTGCCGGTGCCACGGACGAGGTGCCTCCCCGGATGTTACTCAAGAGGCAATACTGGCTCTATTACGTCCTGACCTTCTTCCAGGGATCCCGGAAGCAGGTGCTCAACACGTTCGGCACGCTGGTGCTCGTGCAGACGTATGGCATGCAGGTGCAGCAGATCAGCCTGATCCTTACGCTGAGCAGCATGATCAACCTGATTGGCTCGCCCTACCTGGGCCGGCTCCTAGATCGCTATGGCGAGCGCATAGTGCTCACCACGAGTTACGCCCTGCTGGTCCTGGGTTGTGTTGGCTTCGCCAGCAGCAGCAACGTCGCGTTCCTCACCGTATTGCTGCTCGCCATCAAGCTCCTCGTCATCCTGGAAATCGGCCTGGACACCTACGTCTATCGCTTCGCGCCGCCTGAGGAGTTGACTCCGACCCTCAGCGCTGGCATCAGTATCAACCACGTTACCTCAGTCGCCATGCCCCTCGTCGCAGGCCTACTCTTGCCGGTGATTGGATATTCGGGGATCTTCCTTGGTACGGCAGGTCTCATCCTTCTGTCAATACCCTTCGCATTGAGTATGCAGGCGCCGCCAAAACCCGCCCGGCAGGCAGCGGTGGTTGCCGGGGACTAGGAGGCACGGGATGGTCACAGGATGATCAACGCCAACTACATCGTAGGTCACTACGACATCGCTTTCGTGGTGCTCGACACGCTCCGTTACGACGTCGCGCGCGATGCCCTCCGGGCTGGGCGGACACCCAACCTCGCGGCAATTCTGCCCAATGGCCAATGGGAGATGCGACACACGCCGGGCAACTTCACCTACGCTGCGCATCAAGCCTTCTTCGCCGGATACCTGCCCACACCAGCCCTCCCCGGGCGCCATCCGCGCCTGTTTGCTGTCCGCTTTCCGGGAAGTGGGACGACAACGCCAGAGACGTACGTCTTCGACACACCGGACATCGTCTCGGGACTGGCAAAGGCTGGATATCACACGCTCTGCATCGGGGGCGTCAACTTCTTTGACAAGCAGAGCCCACTGGGGCAGGTCCTTCCGGGTTACTTTGCCGAAAGCCATTGGAGCCCGGACATGGGCGTGAGCGGCCGGCGATCCACGGAATTCCAGGTACGTCTTGCAGCAGACCGCCTCGACGAGACGCCACCAGGGCGCCGGATGTTTCTGTTCCTCAACATCTCAGCGATCCATCCCCCTAACCACTTCTTCCTGCCCGGCGCAAAGGAGGACAACCTCCAGACACACACCGCCGCGCTGGCCTACGTTGACCAGCACCTGCCCACGCTCTTCGCCGCACTTCGCCGCCGTGGGCCCAGTCTGCTGATCATCTGTTCTGACCACGGCACGACCTATGGAGAGGATGGCTACACCGGCCACCGTCTGAGTCATCCTATCGTGTGGAACGTGCCCTACGCCGAGCTGATTCTGCCCGGAGCGATGCGCTAGACCTTCATCACCGCCCGGAGCCTCGCCACCGCCTCGTGGATACGCTCCGTCGGCGCCGTGGCTGAGATCCGGACATAGCCAGCCCCGGACGGGCCAAAGAAGGCACCGGGCGCCACGGCGACGCCGGCTTCCTCCAACCACATCGTCGCCAGGCCGTCTGGCCCGGTCCCCGGGGTCTCATGCACCGGTACCCAGAGATACAGCGCCGCCCTCGGCATCGGAGCGACGATCCCCATCCCGAGCAATCCATCCACCAGGATCCGCAAGCGCTCTCGGTAGATCGCATTGCGCGCCTCGACCCAGGCAGGCGCGGTGGCCAGTGCGCAGATCGCAGCTTCCTGAAGCGGGTGGAACAGCCCGGAATCCACGTTTGACTTGACCTGGGCCAGCGCCCCTATCGCTCCGCGATTGCCCACGGCCATGCCGATACGCCAGCCCGCCATGTTGTACGTTTTCGACAGCGAGTTGAACTCCACTGCGACGTCCATCGCACCATCGATCTCAAGAATACTGGGCGCGATGTACCCATCGTACGCCACGTCGCAGTAAGGGGCATCATGGGCAATGAGAATCCCATGGTCTCGTCCAAAGGCCACCGCGTCCGCCAAAAAGCCCAGGTCAGCCACGGCACCCGTAGGGTTGTTCGGGTAGTTCAGCCACATCAGCTTCGCCCGTGCCGTGATCGCATCGGGAATGGTATCGAGACGCGGCAGGAAACCGTGCTCGGAGAGCAGTGGTAGCGTCACCACCTCGGCGCCTGCCAGCATCGCTCCCATGGCATAGGGCGCATAGCCGGGATCCGGTACCAGAACGACGTCGCCCGGATTCAGAGTTGCCAGCGCCAGGTTAACGATTCCCTCCTTTGAGCCAATGAGTGGCAGGACCTCGACGTCGGAGTCCAACACGACCCCGAACCGGCGCTCATAGTAGCCAGCGATCGCGTGGCGCAGAGCCCCTAGCCCCCGGTACCCGCCATAGCCATGGTTTCCCGGGACGCGCGCGGACTCGCATAGCGACTCAATGACCGCATCGGGCGGTGCCAGATCGGGATTCCCGATGTCCAGCCTGATCACGTCCACGCCACGCCGCTCGACCTGCGCCACCTGAGCTGACCAGAGCGCAAAGGGATAGGGGGGAAGCATCGCCAGACGTTCAGCCTTCATCCGTTGACTCCCCGGTGGCGCCCAGGCGGCGCATTTCCCCATCTACACGCTCACGAATGACGTCCAGGAGCGCGGTCAGGCCTAGCAGGTAACTGCGCCAGCCGAATCCACTGATCTGCCCTACACAGACGGGGGCAACCAGAGAGGTGTGGCGGAAGGTTTCACGCGCGTGCACATTGGAAAGATGGACCTCGACGGCTGGAAGGTTGACCGCCGCCACCGCATCCCGCAGCGCTACGCTGGTATGCGTGTATCCAGCAGGGTTGATTAACACACCGTCCGCCCAATCCATCGCGTCGTGCAGTGCATCGATCAGCGCGCCCTCGCCGTTGGCCTGGATGATTCGCAACTCGACACTGCGCTCACCCGCAAGAGCCTGGAGCCGCGAGTTGATCTCGCTCAATGTCACCATGCCATAGGTGCCGGGCTCCCGGCGTCCCAGCAGGTTCAGGTTCGGACCATGGAGGACCAGAATCTGGTAAGGTCTAGCCATTTGCACCCTCTCTACCGACGCTGCCGCCGGTACCGCTATGCATGCGCGCCCAGCTCCAGGAGTACATCGGTAACCAAAGCCTCCGGAACGTCGTCACAGAGCTCGACCCGACCAATGGCTCTGGGCAAGACCCAGCGCAACCGCGCTCGCTGGCGTTTCTTGTCGTGGCGCATCGCCTCCCAGATCTCGCTTACAGGCCAGGGTGGGCACATCACTGGCAGGCCCATCGCGCTCAATAGGTTTATCACCCGATCGCTCAACCCCTCGCCAGTGCGCCACATCCGTTCAGCGATGCGCGCAGACGCAACCATGCCAATCGCCACGGCCTCACCGTGGCGCAACTGGTAACCACTCAATAGCTCCAGTGCGTGGCCAACCGTGTGACCGAGGTTCAAGACAGCCCGGCGACCGCTCTCCCATGGGTCCTCCTGCACGATGTTGATCTTGACCTGGATCGACCGGGCAAGTAGGTCTGCCCCGATCGCTCGTGCGTCGGCCGGGATGGTTCCAGCCAGCGCCTCAAACAGGTCAGAATCACCGATCAGACCGTGCTTGATCACTTCGGCAAGCCCTGAACGCACCTCTGCGGCTGGCAGCGTCTCCAGAACTGCCATATCGACAAACACGAGCTCAGGCTGCTTAAAGGCTCCAACGAGATTCTTCCCCTGGGGTAGGTCCACCCCGGTCTTGGCGCCGACGCTGGCATCGGTCATCGCCAAAAGGGACGTCGGCACCTGCACTAAGCGCACCCCGCGCATATAGGTCGCAGCCGCGAACCCTGCTATGTCCCCGGTTACCCCACCGCCCAGTGCCAACACGGTGTCATGACGGTTGAGATCCGCCTGGACCAATGCGCCGTACAGTAATTGCACAGTCTCGAGCGTCTTGTGTGCCTCACCATCCGGTAGAACACACATGACTGGCCGGAAGCCTGCCGCCCTAAGAGCATCGCCCACAGCATCGCCCCACAACGGCGCGACAACGTCGTTGGTGACGATTGCGACACGCGAGCCCTCGGGTATACCCGCCGCACGTATGGCCCCACCAAGGTACTTCAGCGTGTCGTGACCAATGTGAATATCGTATGCCCCTGCGGGGTGAGCAATGGGCAGTGTGTGGACATCAGCAAGCGCTACCACCGCATCGACAACATCCTCAAGCGCCTGCTCCGTTGTGTCGATCTGCCAGGGTATCGAAGTATAGGCTGCGCGCCGAGCCGCCAACAGACGCGCGATGTCTGCACCGGTATCTCCGGCACTCAGGAGCGGACGGTCTTCTCCACCATGCACCCGGCTGGCCAGGGTCACCGCACTTGCCTGCAAGCAGACCAGCGTCGAAGACGCAGCGAAGCACGCCCGATTGACTGGGTCGACAAGAGCACCACCCCCAGTCGCCACCACGACTCCCCGGCGAGCGCCCAGCTCACGGCAAAGCGCCGCCTCCAGAGTCCGAAACGCAGCTTCCCCATCTTCGGCAAAGATGCGCGAGATGGTTTTCCCCGTCCGGACCTCGATCTCCTCGTCCATGTCCACAAAGGGGCGCCCCAGCCGGAGTGCAACAGCGCGCCCGACGCTCGTCTTCCCGGTTCCCATGAACCCTGTCAATACCAGGTTGCGCATAACTTGGTTCTCTCAGAAGCGCTAGAAGAGTCGGAAAGTGTGATCCGCCACGGTGGTTGGGTCCAGCGACATCGCCTGATGCATCAAGACCGCGTTCAACAACTCGATGGCCATCCGCGACTCCAGCGTGACGCCCGCCCGAACACCGACACACGGATCGTGACGTCCCTTCCGCAGCTCGAAATCGATCTCGGTGAGGTCCTTGCGCACCGATGCCTGTGGCACGAGTATCGACGAGGTTGGCTTGAATCCAACCCGACAGACGAGCGGCATGCCCGTCGTAATACCTCCCAGAAGCCCACCGTGGTGGTTGGTCTGGTAGCCGGTGCTGCGTATCGGATCGTTGTTCTCACTACCGTGACGGGTGACAACCGCTATTCCGTCACCCACCTCGCACGACTGCGCCGCGTTAAGGCCGCCGAGCGCGCCCATCAGCCGCAGCTTCAGGCTCTGGTAAAGCGGCGCGCCTGCCAGCGGCGGGACGTTGACAGCAACGGCCTCGACCATCGACCCAAGTGAATCACCGTCCGCACGAGCTGCCTCGATGGCCTCTGCTGCCTGCTCCGCAAAATCTGGATCGATCGTCGGAATAGCAGCGCTGTGGATGTCAGCCTCAAGCGTCCGGAGGTGATCCACCGGAACGGCTCCAGCTTGGGTATACTCGACCACGAGGGACTCGACCACATCCGCCAGGCTTCGCGTCGCACGCAGTCTCCCGACCTGCGCTACCGATGAAAGGAACACCGTCCTAAACTGCGCCTCCAGGAAGATCCTGGCGATCGAACCACCGATCACGTCCGATATCGTCGATCGATAGCTGGATCGCCCGCCCCCTCGAGGATCCACCGTGCCTCGGGACTGGTAGTGCTTGACAAGGTCTGCATGGCCAGGACGTGCCTCACCCCGTGGTCCAGCAAACTGTGTGTAGTCAGAGGACCGAGTCCCGGACGAGAGCACCAGCGCAGCAATCGGCTCACCCGTCGTCACTCCTTCTTCATAGGAGCACGCCCGGTCGTTGCCCCCATCCGTGGTCGTCACGATCTCGGGTCCGGCGAGCAAGCGGTCGAGGCTATCGTCGTACAACCCCGACAGGAGAAGGACCTGATCGCCTTCGCGCCTCGGCGTGCCGTGCCGGTTCCCGCCAGGTCGGCGGCGATCCAGATAGCGCTGGATCTCCCCCCGCTTGACGCGCAATCCTGGCGGACAACCAAACACGATGGTCGTGTAACCGGGACCGTGTGACTCACCGGCTCCCGCTACCGCGAACAGTGGTCCCCCTAGTATCTCCATACCCTTCGTCGCCGCCTCATTCGCCGATTCGCCCGGCCACTACCCCACCAGGCGCACCAGGTGATACTGCTTCTTCCCCTTCCGGAGCACAACAAACTGTCCCCCGAAGGTATCTCCGAGCGCCACCGTACGCGCCGCGTCCGTGACCTGGATGTTGTTCAGATACACCCCACCGTTGTTCAGAAGCCGTCGCGCTTCACCCTTCGACCGAACCAGGGACGTCTCCTCCAACAAATCGATGATGGATGCTCCAGTCCCTTCAAATCGTGACCTGGGTATCTCATTCGAGGGCACGCCGGCAAAGATGTCGGCAATCTCACCGACGCTCAGTCCCGTGATCTCACCACCAAACAGCACTTGCGAAGCTTGCTCTGCCCTTGCCAGTTCCGTTTCACCATGGGTCATCCGCGTCACTTCCTGGGCAAGCTTTCGCTGGGCTTCCCGACGCTCCGGATGCTCAGCCAACTTGCTCTCAAGGTCGGCAATGGCCTCCTGATCGAGCCACGTAAAGAGCTTCAGGAAACTGACCACGACGTCATCGCCCTGGTTCATCCAGAACTGGTAGAAGCGGTAGGGCGAGGTCTTCTCGGGGTCAAGCCACACAGCGCCCCGGACAGTCTTTCCAAGCTTCACCCCTTCCGTATCGGTTGCCAGCGGATAGACCAGACCATACGCACGCGCATCGC
>JAKJAE010000058.1:2987-12078 GCA_022707665.1 Chloroflexota bacterium | reverse complement strand
TTCTGAACGAGATCAACCAGGCGATCCTGTCGGTTAAGCCACCCGAGCGAATCGCCGAGGAAGCGCTGGCACGTATGGACAACCTGCTTCCCAGCCAGCGGACATCGGTCGTAGTCAGCAGTCCCGACGGGCCGTTGCGGCTGCTGGCCGTGCGGGCGCACGGGAAGTTAGCTCAGACAGCGACCCCGGCCAAGACCGTGGCTTGGGGCATGGCAGTAGGGACTGACGCCTTTAGCACCGGCACGGTGCACCATATTGACGATCTGGAGCGCGTGCCGAATCCGCCCCCATGGGCTGAGGCACTCCGTGCCGAGGGCGTACGAGCCCATATCGCAGTGCCGCTACGCGTGCGGGACCAGACAATCGGGGCCCTGAGCCTCGAGAATGTGAAGCCTGGCGCGTTCAATTCGGAACACGTTGATATGGCAACTCAGGTGGCGATGTCGTTGGCTGCGGCGCTCCAGAGTGCACAGCTCTATGCCTCGGCGCAACAAGAGCTGGCGGACCGGGAGGCGGTCGATCGCGCACTCCGCGAGAGCGAGATGCAGCTCCGCGCAAAGGTCAAGGATCTGGCCTTACGCAATCGGGAGTTGGACGCCTTCGCTCACACGGTGGCTCACGATCTTAAGGCGCCACTCTCGTTGCTGGTGGGATACACGGGCGTGATCGAGACCGATGACTTCGGCGATGATCCGGAGACGTTGAGTAGGTGCGTTGCAGCGATCAGACGCAGCGCCCACAAGATGAACAGCATCGTGGATGAGCTGCTGTTGTTTGCGAGCGTGTGCAGGGCTGACGATGTCGAGCGTAGTCCAGTGGATATGGCCCCCACCATCTCTGACGTGCTGTGGCGTCTCTCGAATCTGGTACAGCAGCGTCAGGCAACGATCACGCTGCCGGAGATCTGGCCGATCGCCGCCGGCTACGCGCCGTGGATTGAAGAAGTCTGGGCCAGTTACCTAAGCAATGCGCTCAAGTACGGTGGCGACCCGCCGCTCATTGAGTTGGGTGCGTCAGTCGAGGAGGACACCTCCAAGGGCGACGGGGCGCCTCTGGTCCGGTTTTGGGTTCGCGATAACGGAAACGGGCTATCGTTGGCGCAGCAGGAGCGGATCTTTACTCCTTTCGAGCGATTGAGTCAGGTGCGAGTTGCGGGGCACGGTCTAGGACTCTCAATTGTCCAGCGGATTATGGCACGGTTGGGGGGAGGGTGCGGTGTCGAAAGCACCGGAAAGCCAGGGGAGGGAAGCACCTTCTACTTCACATTGCCGAGTACTGTCTCGTGCCAGGGCCACAGTGAGCAAGATGATTAGCCAAGCTCCGAACTACGCCAAGCGGAGTCTGCCCACATCCAAGTCATCCGAACGTGGACTTGAAACTCAACGGGCCACTGATGCGGGGCATCACCGAGGGATGTATTCTTAGGGTGTGGAAAGGGAGGCGCCCGGTCACCGGACCAAAGAGGGAACACATGGCTGCTCAGCTAGAACATAAGGTGGGACTAATAATATGGCGTGAGATGCTCGCCACGGTGTTTGGCCTGACGGTTCTCTGGTCAGGCGCCTCCCTTACAACGCTTGCGATGTTATTCAGTGCCTATGTTCTGGCAGATGGTCTCCTGGCCCTGATCGTGAGGCGGTACAGGCACAGGGACTCGAGTCACAACAGTTGGGGCCTGCTCCTAAGAGGAGTGGCGGGCATCGCCATCGGAGGGTTAGGCTGCCTCCGGCCCAACGTTAGGGCGCTGCTCCCCCTCATCGGCGCCTGGGCAATCCTGATCGGCGCGCTTGATGTACTGGCGGTGCTTCGTCTACGCAACGTGTTCGAGCGCAGCCGGCAGCTAGCCTGGGACGCCATGAACAGGCGCCAGCGCCAGATGGCTTGGGATAGCGCGATCGACAGAACCGTACGCTACGCGCGCGCCGAACAGATCACTGGGGACAACAAGAGCGAACGCAAGATGCGCGCTGAAAGACTCGGGGACGGATTGCGCGCGGAGCCGGTGGGCTATGCTGCCCAGAGCGCCGGTAACCATCAATGGGGGCAGTATAGCTGAAGGAAAAGAGCCAACTATGAACCAGGACATATTTGAAGGCAAATGGAAGCAGGTGCAGGGTCAGGTCAAAGAGTGGTGGGGCAAGCTCACCGACAATGACTTGGAGCGCGCAGGCGGTAAGTGGGAGCAATTCGTCGGCCTGCTCCAGGAGAAGTACGGCTACACGCGCGAGCACGCCGAAGAGGAGATCGATCGGCGGCTGGCAGAGCACGAAGCCGCCGAGGCGGCCAAGTAATCCGACAGTCCCACTCCTGCAAGCACGTTCCGATTGCTAGTCTGCGGGGCTGATGGGGATAGGGAGCATAGGTCGTTTAACGCACGGATAACTACGGTCTCACACACGTACACATAGGGAGACACAAAATGAACGTACTGATTTACCTCGTTGTTGCAGCGATCATCGGTTGGGTGGCCACCGAGCTGATGCATGACCGCTCGAACCTGCTGCTCAATATCGTCGTGGCCGTCGTGGGCGCATTCCTGGCAGGTTACTTCCTCAGCCCCATCTTCAAGGTCGGGACCATCAACGATGCGATCACCATCCCAACGATGCTCGTCACGCTGCTGGGCGCCGTCATCCTGCTGGCAATCGTTCGCCTCTTTCGCGGGAGCAGGCGACGGTAGCTGTGATGGCGGCCTGACACCAGCAGACCCCGCATAGGTGTAGGGGGGTGATAGTGTGCTACCCCCTACGCCTATGTGGGAATCACGCCCAGAAGTACAAGGAGGTACTAGATGCTTGTGAATCCGCCCACCAGTGAAGTAGCTGTGGATCGACGCGAGGAAACCGTGGTCACCCAACAACCGGGTTACGCGGCGACCGAACAGGTGACTCGCGATGTTGCCGCTGAGCGGCGCCAAGGCTTCGCCCAGGTCGTCCAGATCATCTGGGGCATTCTGGCGCTCCTGGAGATTCTGCTGGGACTGCGGTTCATGTTGAAGCTAATCGCAGCCAATCCGGATAGCGGCTTTGCCGCTTTCATCTATGGGATTACGAGCCCGTTCCTTGCACCGTTCGCGCTGTTGGTGGGCACGCCCGCGTCCGGTGGCATGGTCCTGGAAGTGACGACCCTCATCGCGATGGGCGTCTATGCCCTCGTCTTCTGGGGTATCGTCTACGTAATCCAGATCGTCTCAAACCGCCCCGGCTCACGTTCGGTCACGCGCTCGGTGCGGGAGCAAACCGGTCCAGGCACTGAACGGACGACACGCACTACCCAGAGGGACTAAGTAGGTCCCATGCACAAACAGTCGCAGAGGAGAAATCAGAATGAGTGATCAATGCCACGAGAACAGTAGCAGTCAGTTGGGCGGTTTTCTAGCCGGCCTACTTGCCGGCGGACTGGCAGGCGCCGGCACGATGCTGCTGCTGGCGCCGCAATCGGGGAAGAAGACTCGCGCGGACATCCAGCAGAAAGGCACCGAGGTGCGCGACCAGGTGGTCAAGTCCGTGAACGACGCGTCGAAGCAGATCCGCAAGAAGGCGCGCCAGGTCTCGGACGATGTACAGGAGCAAGCTGGGAATCTGCAGCAACGCGGGCAGGACGCGATCGATGAGCAGAGGGACCATCTGGGCCAGACGCTCAAGGATATGGGAAAGGCGGTCCGATCCTGACCGCATAGACTAATCAGCATCGCGGGTGGCCCATAAGGTTGAGAACGTAGGGGATCATCGTCTATAGTGGTTTTGCCCTCTAGCCTTGGCAGATGGTGCTTAGGCGGCAACCAACCAGTTTCTCGAAAGGAGCATACCCATGTTGTGGACAATCGTCGTGATCCTGATCGTGCTGTGGCTTCTTGGCTTCCTTGGTCGAAACATAAGCCCAAAGTTCCCGAAAACCGGCAGCTGGATCCATCTTCTGATCGTCATCGCCGTCATCCTCATCATCCTGAACCTCTTGGGTGTAGTGTAACCAGCTCGCGCTGCCAATAAGATGCTCTTCCAAATCCATCACGCAATACGTGATGGATTTGGATATTACAACAAGTCACAGTGAGGAAGCGCTATGAATGAAAATGAAAAAGAATCCGTGATCGCAGCGCGACCCGAAACTCGCGTGCAGAAGCGTGTCCGTGTCGTCCTGCGCTGGGGCCTGGTAGCGTTGTCGGCATTTGTACTGGGCGGGCTTTTGATCACCCTAACGCTCTATCTCCCCTCACGGCAGAAGCTCGATAGGGCCACCACCGAACTGGAGCGGGCCGGCGCGACGATCAGCGACATGACCGATCAGATCACAACCTTGAAGGCAGAGAATGTGAACCTGCAGGGCAATCTGGATGCCACAACGTTGCATATGGTCGTACTGAGGGCGTTGTCAGGCGCGCGCGGCGCCAGCCTAGCGGTTGTCGCTGACGACTATGCCGGAGCGCGGTTGTCTTTGATCCAGGCCACCGAGGCGCTGGACGCCTTGCCCGGTTTGCTGGGAAACGATCAAGGAGACGTGATCTCTGCCCTGCAGCAGAGCGCAGATCAGGCACTGGCCGACGTACAGGCCGACCTCAAGTCAGCGCAGCCAGAGCTGGATCAGCTGATCAAAAACCTCGTGCAGCTAGAGGATAGCCTGTTCCCCAATCCGTGAGATTGGGCGGGCCACATAACCGCACCGACCCACACGGTGCAAAAGAGAGAACCCGCAGCCGGAAGGCCTCCTGATGGACAAACGGTTGGTCGCAACGGCCATATCCCTGATGGTCCTGGCATCGCTGGCGTGTGTGAGCTCTACACCGCCCGCACCTGGGACGTCTTCCTATGCGTATGCAACGTTCACACCTTCGCCAGGGTCCGAGAATAGCCACGAGGCGTCATACGCTGCCGCGCAGGCGACACTGACTGCCGGACAGAACAGAGCAATGGAGCTATCCCATCAGGCCACCGTGGTCAGCCTGGACATGGAGCAGGCCGCGGCTATCGCGGCGCAGGCCACCATCGACTATGATCAGCGCCGTATGATGGAGCTGTCCATTCAGGCTACCGAGGTTAGCCTGGATATGAGCCGGGCCGCTGCCACTCAGCAGTTCATTCAGGATCAGGCTCAACTCGCCCAGAATGCAACCGCCGCTGTCCAAAGCCAGGCCGCAACAGCGACAGCTGAGAGCCAGGCTGCCACAGTCATCGCTCACAATCAGGCGGTTGCAGCCACTGCCACCGCTGCCACCTACATCCTGCGCGTCACAGAGACCGCACAGGCCCAGGCGATCCTGGCACGCCATGCCGCAGAGACAGCGCAGGCGCAGGCCACGCAGACAGCCTATCCGTTGACAGCCACACCCGAGGCGGCGACCCAGGCTTACATCGTACGGACTCGAGAAGGGCGTGAACGGCGGGCTCTGTGGGAGGAGTTTGTGGTCACTCCTGTGAAGGCCGTCTTGACCACACTGGTCATTGTCCTACTCATTATCGGCGGAGTTCTGGCCTTCCGACGGCTCATGCCGGTGTTGGAGTATCGCTTGCGTAACCCGCGCGGGTCCGGCAACGCGGGTCCCCTGTCTCTAGCGGGCGGCTCCATCGTGGATATCGTGCCCTATGACCGCCAGCTGAAGCAACACGAGCCGACCCTGTTCGAACACCCCCAGCTTGCAGACGCCGAGCTGCCACAGGTGGAGATCATCGACGCGTCCGAGCCATCCATCATCAACTGGGTTGCCGAAGCCGAGCGGAAACTGCGCACCGAGGGCAGGACCCACCCATGAGCGCCAACCGCTACCTTACCGCAGCCCGGCATGTGGCCCGGGCGATTCCAGGCATCCTGGCGCAACGCGGGTTGAGCCCATTCATCAGTCGCTTTGTGCTGACGGAGACGGAGCAAGGCCGTGCCTGGCTGTTTGTCGTCCTGGAAGTGAGCCCTCTGCAACTTCTGGAAGATTATGCCGCTCAGGACGTACTGGATCACCTCTCCGCGGCGCTCCATGGGCTTCCGGTGGTGGTCAGCGATTCCTATGGCCTACGGTACGCCGTGCTCATCGGTTCACCGGGTCTGTCGAACGAAGCTCAGTGATCCTGGAGCGGTGTCGAAGCCTGGTAACAAGACGTCAGTCGCAATTCCAACGTAAGTCAGTCAACAAGACAGGAGATGAGGATCATGAGACTCAGTAGGCCCAAAGTTGTCACATTCTGGATTGCCGTGGTTCTGGCGGTGCTTGGGGTTCTGGCTTCACTCGGGAGCATCCCCGGGCTCTCCGAATACGCTCTCTGGCTGGTGGTAGCCGGGTTCGTTGTACTCGCTCTCGGCAACTTGATGAAGGATCTGTAGCGTATATCAGGAGATCGAACAGAAAAGGGCGCGCCGATCTAACTCGTGCGCGCCCTCTTGGTTCCTGTGCCGAGACCCAGAATCGAACTGGGGACACATGGATTTTCAGTCCACTGCTCTACCGGACTGAGCTATCTCGGCTAGGCGGGCATCATTGTAATGAAAGCAGCGGATTTGTCAAGATCAATTCCCGGCGTAAGTGTTCAGCGTTGCCCCGGGATGTGGTATGATGCGCGGCGTGGAAGCGCCAACCGAGAGCAATCTGGTGGCAGAGAACGCGGCCCTGCGCAGCGAGAATGCGCGGTTGCAGGCGGAGAACGCAGCCTTGCGGGCGCAGGTGGCGCAGCAGAGAGCGGAATTGGCGGCGGCGCTGGAACGACTGGCGGCGCTAGAACGGCGCAGCCAGGAAGCGCCAGGATTTGTGAAGCCCAACCGTCCGCAGCAGACAGGCGAGAAGCACCCACGGAAGCAGCGGGCAGCGGAACACAACACGTCGCGCAAGCGGACGACGCCCACGCGCCAGGAGCGCCCATGCGCTGGAGTATTGCCCGGAGTGCCAGTATGAACTACACGGCGAGAGCATAGACTACAGGCGTGAAGTGATCGAGTTGCCGCCGCCGCAAGCGGTAGAGGTGATCGAGCACCAAGTGGTGAAGCGCTGGTGTCCGTGCTGTGGAGCGTGGCGCAGCCCGCAGCTGGATTTGAAAGGCCGAGTGTTCGGGCAGGGACGTATCGGGGTGCGGATCGCGGCGCTGGTGGTGTATCTGCGGACAAAGCTACGGCTGCCGATCCGGCAGATCCGGGAGTATCTGCGGACCCTGCACACCCTGGAGCTGAGCATCGGAGAGCTAGTGGAACTGACGCACACCGTGCGGCGGGCACTGCAACCGGAGATGGACACGCTGCTGCGGGAAGTGCAAGCGAGTGCAGTCGCCCACGGGGATGAGACCGGCTGGCGCGAGAATGGGCAGAACGGCTATGTGTGGGGCTGAATGAGTTGGGACCCGCAGCCGGTAACCTATTTCGTGTATCACCAGAGCCGCGCGAGCCGCGTTCCCCAAGGGATCCTGGGGCTGCACTCTCAGGGGCATCTGATCAGCGACTTCTACGGTGGGTACAATGTGATTCGCGGTCCCCATCAACGCTGCTGGGTGCATCTGTTGCGTGACGTGCACGCCCTGAAGGAGACTTACGCGGAGCTGCCTGATGTACTCAGCTGGGCGCAGCGCGTGCGCGAGCTCTATGATGAGGGCAAGACGTGGCTGCAGCATCACCCCGTACCGACGGATGCGGCGTGTCAGGAGAAGTATGCCGATCTGCTCGCGCGCGCTTGCGCATTGAGCCAGCCGTACGCACTGGTCGACCATCCGTGCCAGACGTTGGCCAAACGCATCTTGCGCCACCAAGATGAGTTATTCCAGTACGTGCGCCACCCCGGCGTGCCCTCCGACAACAACCCGGCGGAGCGGGCGCTGCGTCCCTGGGTGATCATGCGCAAGATCAGCGGTGGCTCGCGCTCCCACGAAGGGTCGAAAACCCGCCTCACCCTCTTCAGTCTCGTCAGCACCTGGGCCGCACGTGGGCTCAATCCTTTCTCCCACTGCCTCACCCTCTTGCAGCCTACCGCCGCGTCTCCCTAACTCCCTTACCCTAACGCTGAACACTTACAACGAATCAAGCCATAGCCTATTCGGGCAAAGCGAGTATAATGTATTCCTGTGTCCGTGACCCTTCTGGTCACGGCAAGCGACACGAGCAGTGTCATCAGTCTTGGGCCAGGAGTGCGACTTGGCTCGTGGAGCCAAGGAGCATATCCAGTGAGTTTCGAGCAGTTTCATCTCGATCCGCGCATCGTGCGCGGCATTAAGTCGACGGGTTTTACCGAACCCACCCCGATTCAGAAACAGGCGCTACCTGTAGTTCTGAAGGGTCGTGACATCCTGGGCATCGCCCAGACCGGCACAGGCAAGACTGCAGCTTTTGCCCTGCCCATCCTCAACCGTCTCGTACAGAGCCAGTCACGCCACGTGCGCGCCCTGATCCTCTCTCCAACCCGGGAGCTTGCCGAGCAGATTCACGACATGATCAGCGAGCTGGCACAGCACACCCGCATCCGCAGCCTGACCATCTACGGTGGTGTTAGCAAGGGCCCACAGGTCGATGGGCTACGCCGCGGTGCCGAGATTGTCGTTGCCTGCCCGGGCCGGCTGCTGGACCTTATGGGGGAAGGCGTCGTCGACCTATCCCACGTCGAGATCCTGGTCTTGGACGAAGCCGACCGGATGTGCGACATGGGCTTCCTCCCCGATGTCCGCAAGGTCCTGAAGGCCGTTCCTGCCCAGCGCCAGACGCTCTTCTTCTCAGCAACGATGCCTGACGATATCCGTCAACTGGCCGACGCCATCCTAAAAGATCCTGTTACCGTGCAGGTAGGAGCAATCGCGCCGGTAAAGTCCGTATCTCACGCCCTCTATCCGGTGCCGCGACATCTCAAGAAGGACCTGCTGTTAGCGATGCTCGAGCAGACCGCCACCGGACGGGTGTTGATCTTCACGCGCACCAAACACCGGGCCAAGAACCTGGCCCGCGACCTGGAAAAGCAGAGAATCCGTGCCGCAGCACTGCAGGGAAATATGTCACAGAACCAACGACAGGCGGCGCTTGACGGCTTCCGGGGGAGCAAATACGACATCCTGGTTGCCACCGATGTCGCAGCACGCGGGATCGACGTCGCCGACATCACCCACGTCATCAACTTCGACATGCCCGACACCGTAGATGCTTA
>JAKJAE010000058.1:0-2977 GCA_022707665.1 Chloroflexota bacterium | reverse complement strand
GGATGACGAGCCACTGGTGCGCAAGGTCGAGGAACTCCTTGGCGAGCGCATCGAGCGACGACGTCTGGACGGGTTCGACTACGCTGCCCGCCCTCCCCAGGCCCAGTCACAGCAGCCCCGCGCCCGCAGGCCGCAACAGCAGCGCCGCGGGACTCGTCCCTGACCCAGAGCGAGGCCCCGCGCGACTGCGCGGGGCCTCGCGTTGGCAACCCCAATCTACTCCTGCCGCGTTCTATCCTTCATCGGACGCTATCGCGGCGAGCATATCCGCATTCGAAGTAAAGCGGAACCCCGGATCGCCGCAGGACTCAGCCCGCGCGGCCTCAATTCGTGCCAGCCGTAGCACATCCTCTGCGGTGACAATGGGTTTGTTAAGTCCCGCTATGAGTTCCATAAGCGCAGCACACGGGGCTGCGGCATCCCGCCGGGGGACAGTCGCGATGTAGGCAGTGACGGCCTCTGCACAGCCTCGCGCGTCCTTTCGTGCCAGCGCCACTTGCCCCTCGCTGGCGCTCCGTGCCCAACCCACGACGAAAACGCCATCGATTGAGGCACACGCATCAGGGTCATAGGCTTCATAGGAGATATCGCCTACAGGATAGGCGGGGGTTGGATTCTTCACAAACGAAAACCATTGGACCGGCAAACCCAGCTCGTCACTGACACGGTCACCAATGCAGAAGACAACGGTGTCCACGTCGAGAACGTGCGTGGTGCCGAGTCGTTTGGCACGCGTGTCTCCCGTCTCGTCCAGCACCAGCTCAGTATCCTCCACCTCGAGCCCACAGACACGCCCCTCGGCATCGCCAAGCACGCGGGTGGGTGAGGAGAGAAATCGGAAACTCACCCGCGTGTCTGCCGCACGCTCAGCAGCACCCGAGAGCGCAGCGAGGATGAAATCTCTGGCCACGTCAGGATCCTGACCCACAGCCCTCATCCGGTCACTGACGCGCCGGATCTCCTCTCCCAATGCCGTTGTATCCAGGTTGGCGGCGAAGTAGGTCAGCTCTTGCCGGGTGAACTTCACTTCGGCAGGGCCCCGGCGTGCTACAGCGATCACCTCATCCACCTTAAGGTCACACACTAACCAGTGGGTAATATCGGCCATCACGTTGCCCACACCAATGACGGCGACGCGCCTGCCAATCTCATAGGTCCGCTCGCTATACGGAGGTAGCCCATTGTAGTAGTAGATCAGGTCCTTGGCGTGATAGACACCCCGCAACTGCTCGCCGGGGAGTCCTAGCCACTTGGTCCCCTGCGCCCCCACCGCCACTACGATTGCCGCGAATCCCAATCCACGGAGCTGGTCAAGGGTTACATCGCCTCCCCTGCCTACCACGACGTTGCCAAGGTAGCGGATCCTGGGGTTCTGAAGGATCTTCTGGAACTGCGCGCGCAGCACAGCCTTGGTCTTGTGCTTGCTGTGGTAGATTCCGTACTCGGCTAGCCCGCCCGGACGGATGTCCCGGTTGAGCAGCACGACTTCAGCGCCGCGTTCTGCCAGCTCCTGGGCAGCATAGAGGCCCGCCGGGCCTGCGCCAATCACGAGTACTGCAGCTTCGCAAACCTGATCATCACCCATCCAGCAACTCCTTCCACGTAGTTGATGACATACCCGGTGACCTGGGTAAAGAGCGGCAACGCAACTCAGGAAGAGCGGCTGGCATTGGTGGCCAGCCGCCGGATCGTGATCAAGTCAATACGGCCAATGATCAGGGCCGCGTTCGCCCGGCCCGCTCCCGGCGCGGTAGGAGGGAAATGGAGATTCCATGAGCGTCTCTACATCGGGGCCGAAGATCAGCTCTACGCGGGCGAGGGCAGCATTGTCATAGACCGTATGGCGACACACATCACACTGCCATGCAGGAAAGCCCGGTATGGTGATCAAGTGGTCGCCCCACCGACGCACATACGTGATCTTGGCGGGCTGTAGATTCCCATAACCACAACTGGGGCAGGAATGGCTCATTCAGCCGCTTCCTCGACAATGGCCACCCCACGGCTTGCGCCGATGCGTGTAGCGCCGGCAGCGATCAGGGCAATTGCATCCTTGTAGCTATGGATGCCCCCCGCAGCCTTGACGCCCATCTGAGAGCCCACAGTCTTGCGCATCAACGCCACATCCTCGACTGTCGCGCCACCCTTGGAGAAACCGGTGGAGGTCTTGACAAAATCGGCGCCCGCAGCTTTGCATGCCTCGCAGGCCACGACCTTTTCCGCATCAGTAAGCAACGCAGTCTCGATGATGACCTTGAGCAGCGCCCCACCCGCGTGGCACGTGGCTGCCACAGCCGCAATGTCCTCACGCACCCGGTCGGCCTGGCCTGCCTTCAGAAGTCCCACGGCGATGACCATATCGATCTCCGTGGCTCCCTTGGCGATGGCGAGCTCCGTCTCACAGACCTTGACCGCCGTCGACGTAGCGCCCAGAGGGAACCCCACAACGGTACAGACTGCGACATCACTCCCCGCGAGCAACTGGGCAGCGAGGGGTACGAAGATCGGATTGACGCAGACCGACGCGAAATGGTGCTCCCGTGCCTCACGGCAAAGCCGGCCAACCTCTTCAGGCGTCGCCTCAGGCTTGAGCAAGGTGTGGTCGATCATCCGGGCGAGCTCATGGCGTCTCATGGTGTATCCTCCAATTCGGGGAAGGTATAGTGGGGAATCGTCCCCCACTTGCTGGGCGGCCAATACCGAAAGTCCGTCTTGCCCACAATGTTGTCTCGCGGCAGCGTGCCCCAGACGTGGGAATCACTCGAGTTGTTGCGATTGTCTCCCAACACCAGATACTCATCCGTGCGAAGGACTACATCCTCGTCGTAAAGCGCCGGTCCGCTCACGTATGGCTCATTGAGCGCGACGCCATCCACCCACACCCGCCCATCGCGCACCTCGATATGCTCCCCGGGCAGACCGACCACGCGCTTGATGTAGGGTATCGTGCTACGTTGGTCAGGCGGATCCAGGACGA
>JAKJAE010000057.1:7889-12117 GCA_022707665.1 Chloroflexota bacterium | reverse complement strand
CGTAAGCTCCCGTATCACTGATGGCGTGCATATCCTGGGCGATTATCGTACCATCCGCGTCGACAGCGATCCGGTACGATATCCGCATGGGATGGCGGGTTGTGGTGTAGATGAACTGCTCCTCGCGTGTGAGCTCGAGCAGGACCGGACGTCCAGTGGCGAGGGTCAGGTGTGCAGGAATGTCCTCATAGATTTCCTGCTTGTTGCCAAAGGCTGCGCCGATGCGCGGCTTGATGACACGGATGCGGCCCTCGGGTAGTCCCAACACCGGTGCCAGAATCCGGCGGACGTGGAACGGCACCTGGGTGGACGTCAGGATGACCAGCCGGTCATCTTCGTCCCAATATGTGAGCGTTACCCACGGCTCCAGGGGCACGTGCTTCATCTTCTGGGTCTCTACCGTAGTCTCGAAGACCCTGCTCGCGCTCTCGATGGCACTGTCGACATCGCCAACCTGGAGGTCGACCCTGGCGACGAGGTTCCGGCTGGGGTCACTTTCCCCGAACCTGACATAATCAACCTGGTCATGGATGATCGGCGCCCCCTCGGCCATCGCGGCGTCCACCGTCAGGGCTGCCGGCAGAACCTCATAGTCGACGCGGATCAACGCAAGGGCCTCTTCGGCGATCTCCGGGCTCTCCGCCGCTACCGCTGCCACGCGGTCGCCGACGTAACGGACCTTCTCGTCGAAGCTGACGTAATCCAGAGGGCCTGGAATGGGATAGGACTGACCTGCCGTCGAATAGACCACACGGGGAACGTTCTTATAGCACAGCACTGCGTGCACGCCGGATAGGTTCTCTGCCTCGCGTGTATCGATTCGCTTGATCCTCGCGTGGGCATGGGGGCTGTGCAGGATCTTGCCATAGAGCATCCCCGGGCGCTCGAAGTCGGCTACGAATGCTGCATGTCCCTGTGCGAGCTTGGGCGCATCGACCTTGGGTAAAGGCTGCCCGATAACGTCAAACCGTTCTGCCTCAGTCGTGACAAAGACCTTGGGGTGTGCGCGGATGCGCGTCTCCGTGACCGTTCGGGAGGTCGATCCGCCAGACTCGAGACCTTCCGGCCTATGGTCGGCAAGACCCGCGGGAGGCAGAAGATCCTCGGGCATGGGATAGAGGCCAGCGGCTGGACCGTCACTGATGGGTCCCGGATCCTCGCCACGCAAGATCGCAGCCGCGCGAAGAATCGCGGCGACGGGCTTTGCATATCCCGTCTCGCGCGAGACGATCCCGCTGATGGCGTCTCGGACCTCAGTCTCGGTGGGGTTGGGGCGGCGTCGCAATAGCGCATACCCCGCGAGGATGAGGGCAGGGGTGTCATAGCCGCTCTGGATGGCCCCAGTGTCGATGAAGGCTTGCTGAAGGGGATGCCATACCGGAGCGCGGTTCCACCCCAGGTGCTGGCGACCTACCAGTCCTTCCAGTGTCATGACCTCAGCACCATCGACCTGAACAGCCAGGAGGGTCACGCTGCTCAGTGGGTGTCCATTCACCAACACCGTGCTATACCCATCGGAACCATCCTCGCTGCCGAATTTCACGCTGAGCAAGCCCGCGCGCCGGAGGAGGCGGAACAAAGTATCGGAGGGAGCAACGTCGAACCGACGTTGCTCCCCATTCAGGACAAACGTGATCTCCATAGGTCCTCGCTCTCATCCGGGCGGTCGGAACCGGCCAGGCTCGTCTGCGCGCCCGCGGTCGGAACCGGGGGGTGGGATAAGATAGCCGGTGTCGGATGCCGGAGCGTGCGATGCTGCCTGGCCGATTCACTTTATTGTATCGAGATTGGGACTCCTGTCAAAGGTTTGGCGCCCGAGCGACCGGGCTCGGCCCCTTGCCCGCCGGCGCAGGACTATCGCGTTCGCGGTTGGGGCTTGGACACTGAGTGTGCTATAATTGGGGTGGAGATGTGACAGTCACCGCCTATCATCGTCACACCACCTCGGTAGATCCAATGAGCAAGAGCGAGGATCCTTTGGAAAAAGTGCAGGCAAATCTCAACTACCAGTTCCATGATCCTGCGTTACTCGAGCTTGCGTTGACCCATCCTTCCTATGCCCACGAGCATCCCGAAGAAGGTGGAGAGGAATACCATAACCAACGACTCGAGTTCCTCGGCGACGCGGTGTTGGACTTCCTCGTAGCCGCCTGGCTTTACCGCACGTACCGCGATTTCCCTGAGGGACCGCTCACGCGTCTGCGGGCTACCCTTGTACGCACGACGACACTGGCCGATCTTGCCCGCGAGTTGGAGTTAGGCGAGGCCTTGAGGCTTGGACGTGGTGAGGAAGAGAGTGGTGGAGATGCGCGCTCTGCCAATCTCTGCGATGTGTTGGAGGCAACGATCGGCGCTCTCTATCTCGACGGCGGTCTGGACATCATCTGGTCCAGGCTGGAGCCGTGGTTTGCGCAGAAGGCCGACGCGATTCTCGACGCGGAGTCCTATGTGGACGCCAAGTCGCGCTTCCAGGAATGGGCCCAGGCCGAGCTGGGGGCAACACCTGCCTATCAGATAGTGGCGGAGGAAGGCCCCGATCATGCCAAGACGTTTACCGCTCAGGTCCTGGTAGGACACCAGATCGCCGGGCAGGGAACTGGAGCCAGCAAGCGGCTAGCAGAGCAAGCCGCAGCACGTGCAGCTCTGGCCGATCGTCTCCGTCTGAACCGGCGAACCGAGGCGGTCAGAACCGAGGCGGTCAGGCATGCAGTGGCCGGGGGCCAACCACTGGGAAGCGGGGAGGAGTTTCATCGATGATGCGCTTTGATCGTTTCACTGAACGGGCACAAGAAGCAGCTCAGCGAGCTGTCGAGCTGATGACCCGTTACGGGCATAGCCAGGTCGACGTCGAACACCTGTTGTTGGCCTTGGTCCAACAGAAGGATGGCACGGTTCCATCGCTGCTGTCCGAGCTGGGGGTTGATCCGGCAGCGATCAGCGAGGCCCTGGACAGCCAGCTGCGTGACAATCCCCGTCCCGGGATCTATGGGGCGCGTGGCAACCAGCAGGTCTTCATCACGCCGCGGGTCAAGCGAGTTCTCGACGGTAGCCAGGAAGAAGCCACGGCATTGCAGGATGAGTACATTTCAACCGAGCACATCTTGCTGGCGATTACCCACGAGCAAAACACGCCAGTGGCTCGCCTCCTCAGCGACCACAACGTCAATCACCAGAGGGTCAAGGACGCGATTGCCCAGATGCGGGGCGGGCAGCGTTTGACCACCCCTCAAGCTGAGAGCAAATACCGGACGCTGGAGCGCTACAGTCGGGACCTGACGCAGTTGGCCCGCGAGCACAAGCTGGATCCCGTGATCGGTCGCTCTGAGGAGATCCAGCGGGTTATTCAGATCCTTGTCCGCCGGACCAAGAACAACCCGGTGCTCATTGGTGAGCCCGGTGTCGGCAAGACGGCGATCGTTGAGGGGCTCGCTCAGAACATCGCCAACGATGATGTCCCCGAGATTCTCAAACACAAACGGCTCCTTCTTCTGGATCTGGGAGCGCTCGTCGCAGGTACCCGCTTCCGGGGCGAGTTCGAGGAACGCCTGAAGTCCATCCTTGAGGAGCTTCAGCGCTCCGAAGGTGAGAATATCCTGTTCATCGATGAGCTCCACACGGTCGTGGGAGCAGGCAACGCACAGGGCGCTCTCGACGCCTCCAACATGATCAAGCCGGCCCTGGCGCGCGGCCAGTTGCAGTGTATCGGCGCCACCACCCTGGATGAGTACCGCCAGTATATTGAGAAGGATGGTGCATTGGAGCGGCGCTTCGCGCCGGTCTATGTCGAGGAGCCGTCGGTCGATGACACGATCGAGATGCTGCGTGGGCTGCGCGATCGGTATGAAGCGCATCACAAGGTGCGCATCAGCGATGAAGCCCTTGTCGCCGCGGCACGTCTCTCCCACCGCTATGTCCCGGATCGCCATCTGCCGGACAAAGCCATCGACCTGATGGATGAGGCCTCGGCAAAGCTACGGGTCACGCTCTTTACCCTCCCGCCGGATCTCAAACAGATGGAGGCCGAGATCAACCGGCTGCGGGTCGAGGAGGAGGCTGCAGGCAATACCCGCGACTATGAGCGTGCCGCAGAAGCAAAGACTGAGCGGCTGCGTGCGGAACAGGTGTTTGCCGAGCGACGCGAGGAATGGCTGAACCGCCACCAACTCGACGAGACGGTCGAGGCGGAGGACATCGCCGATGTGGTATCCAAGTGGACCGGTATCCCTGT
>JAKJAE010000057.1:297-7813 GCA_022707665.1 Chloroflexota bacterium | reverse complement strand
GGATGGAGGAAGCGCTGCGGGAGCGCATCGTGGGTCAGGATGAGGCGATTGGCGTGATTGCCGACGCAATCCGGCGCGCCCGCGCTGGACTGAAAGACCCCCAGCGCCCGATCGGGAGTTTCGTCTTCCTGGGCGCTTCCGGCGTCGGCAAGACCGAAACGGCCAAAGCGGTGGCAGCTTTCCTGTTCGACGATGAAGATGCCCTGTTGCGGATCGATATGAGCGAGTACCGCGAGGGCCACACCGTGTCGCGGCTTTTTGGAGCACCACCGGGATACGTTGGCTACGATCAAGGTGGGCAGTTGACCGAGGCGGTGCGCCGGCGCCCCTACCAAGTTGTGCTCTTCGACGAGATCGAAAAGGCTCACTCGGATGTCTGGAACGCTATGTTGCAGATACTGGATGAGGGGCGGTTGACCGATGGCCAAGGGCGAACGGTCGACTTCCGCAATACGGTCGTCATTATGACCTCAAACGTGGGCACCGACTACATGAGCCGGGGCGGCGCCCTGGGATTTGCACGGGGCCGCGACGAAGAGGAGGAACAGAACCATCGCAGGACCTTGTCGGCGCTCAAGGAGACTTTCCGCCCCGAGTTCATCAACCGCGTCGATGAGATTATCATCTTCAACAACCTCACGCGCAGCGATGTCGAGCGCATCGTGGATCTCCAGATGCAGGAGATCCGGGAGCGGTTGTTGGAGCACGGGTTGCATGTGACGCTGACCGATGCCGCCAAGCGTTGGCTGGCTGAGCAGGGCTATGATCCGCAGTTTGGCGCACGCCCGTTGCGTCGCGTGATTCAGCGTTGTGTCGAGAGCCCACTGAGTATCGATCTGCTGCGAGGGCAGCTCGTGGGTGGGGCCAACGTCCTCGTCGATCTTGAAGGGAATGGGCTGGTGTTCCGTGCGCTGCCCCAGGATGTCGAAGAAGCTTCTACATCCGTGCTTGAGCCGGTCGAACTGGAGCAGGACACTGTGTGATTTGCCCGTCTGATTTCGATGGTCAATAACCGTATTGGGCAAGATTGAAAGGAGGTGTAGCAGGAGCATTCTCGCAGTCCCGGACCAGTTGCTAGCAGTTTGAAGGAAGTGAGCAGATGATGTCAGGTGATTCACTCAAACCAAGGAGGGTTTCCTCATGCGTAAGCGTGTCTCGATTGGGTTGGTAGCCATCCTGTTAGCAAGTCTCGTGCTGAACGCGTGCGGTGGCGGCGCTGCAAGTGGCTACAAAGTCGGCATGGTGACCGACATGGGCGGTGTCGACGATAAATCCTTCAACGCGAGCGGATGGAAGGGCATCGAAGATGCCATCAAGGAGCTTGGTATTGAGGGCTCCTACCTCGAGTCTCAGCAGCAGACGGATTACGCGACAAATATCACCCAGTACGTGAACCAGGGAACGAACCTCATCATCACCGTAGGATACATGCTGGCTGATGATACGGCGAACTTCGCGAAGGCTAACCCGGATATCAACTTCGCCATCGTCGACTTCGCGTACGATCCGCCCATCGACAATGTTCGTGCGCTGACATTCGCAACCGATCAGGCGAGCTTCCTGGCAGGATATGCTGCTGCGGCAGCGACGAAGACGGGCAAGGTCGCGTGCTTCGGTGGCATTAACATCCCCTCAGTGTCGATCTTCATGGTCGGTTACGAGGCGGGTGTGAAGTACTACAACGCTCAACACGGCACCGATGTGCAGGTTCTCGGCTGGAGCACGGCTGCGAACAATGGCGTATTCGTGGGTAACTTCGAGTCCACGGACGATGGGCGGCGAACGGGTGAGGAGTTCCTTGCCGAGGGCGCCGACGTCATCATGGCAGTAGCCGGTCCTGTGGGCCAGGGCACTGCAGAGGCGGTTCAGGTGGCTGGAAACGCGTGGTTCATCGGCGTTGACCAGGACTGGACGCTCACCGCACCCAAGTATACGGACGTCATCCTGACCAGTGTCCTCAAGAACATCGATGTGGCTGTCTTCGACACCATCAAACTGGCCTCAGCGAAGGACTTCGCGGGCTTTGGTGGCGAGAGCTATGTTGGCACGCTCGCCAATGACGGCGTGGGTCTGGCTGATGTGGCTGACGGCGCGATCCCCAGCGAAATCGTGGACGAACTCGAGGATGTCCGCAAGGGCATCATTGATGGCACCATCGATTCGGGTTGGGAGACCTACCTGTCCGGTCTGTAAGTCGCCTGTGGTTTTGGGGGAGCGAGCGCCTAGGCGCTTGTTCCCCCAAACTACGGTGGAAATCGGGATGCTGCCCGGGCGGCTAGTATATCCTGCACAGTGAAATGCCTCCTGTCATCCTGTAGATCTCCCCTAGAGCATCGGAGGTGACAATGCCCCCTGTACTGCAGCTTCGAGGGATCACCAAGCGTTTCCCTGGCGTGCTCGCCAATGATCACATAGACTTGGAGCTTGAGGAAGGGCAGGTCCTCGCCCTTCTGGGTGAAAACGGGGCTGGCAAGAGCACTTTGATGAACATCCTGTATGGTTTGTATCACCCGGACGAGGGCGAGATTTACATTCGTGGTGAGAAGGTCAGCATTCATGGGCCGAGCGACGCCATCAGGCTGGGTATTGGGATGGTGCATCAACACTTTATGCTCGTCCCTGTATTGACGGTTACCGAGAACGTGATGCTGGGCATGGAATCCATACGCAATGGCATGGTCTTGGACCGTACCAAGGCGTCAAAGCGCATCCGCGAGATCTCCGACCAATACGGCCTGGAGGTCGACCCCGAGGCTACAGTTGAGGACCTGCCGGTTGGTATCCAGCAGCGGGTGGAGATCATCAAGCTGCTCTATCGGAATGCGGATATCCTGATTCTCGATGAGCCCACAGCTGTTTTGACTCCTCAGGAAGTCACAGGGCTCATCCGCGTTGTACGATCACTGGTTGCTCAGGGTAAGTCCGTCGTCTTTATCTCCCACAAATTGAAAGAGGTCCTGGAACTCTCGGATCGCATTGTTGTGCTGAGGCGCGGTCGTTCTGTAGGGTCCACCACGCCAGAAGAAAGTGATGAGCGTAGCTTGGCTTCGATGATGGTGGGGCGTGATGTGATCCTCGAGGTGCCTAAGGGGCCGGCGCACCCCGGTGATGTGGTCCTCGACGTTCAGGATCTGGTTGTCAAGGGGGATCAGGAAAAGGTGGCCGTTTCCGGGATCTCCTTCCAGGTTCGGGGCGGAGAGATCGTGGGCGCAGCAGGGGTCCAGGGCAACGGTCAGACGGAGCTCGTCGAGGCGATCACAGGTCTCCGGCCCGTCGAGAGCGGGCGTGTTATGATTGGGGGCCACGATGTGACGAACGCTTCGCCCCGTGCAATCACCGAATTTGGTACCGCTCACGTGCCTGAAGATCGACAACGAGATGGGCTCGTCCTTAGCTATTCTGTCGCGCATAACGTGATCCTCAACACTTACTATGTACCGCCGTTTGCACGAGGCCCCTTGATGCAAGAAACGGCTGTTGCCAGGCAAGCTGATCAACTGATTGCGCAGTTCGACGTGCGTACACCTTCGCCCCAAACGCCGGTTGCTAACCTCTCCGGGGGTAACCAGCAGAAAGTCATCGTTGCGCGGGAGCTAAGTCGACCAGTCCAACTGACACTCGCATCTCAGCCTACGCGGGGCTTGGACGTTGGTTCGATCGAGTACATTCACGCGCAACTGGTCAAGAAGCGAGACGAGGGTGCGGCTGTACTGGTCGTTTCTGCTGAGCTTGATGAGGTGATGGCGCTTGCTGATAGGATTCTCGTTATGTACGAGGGTCGGATAATGGGGACTCTTGATGCGACTGAAGCGACCAGGGAGAGATTGGGACTGCTTATGGCGGGTGTGGCGACGGCATAGGCTTGAGTATGTCAGGCCTTAGTGAGTGCCATTCACGCCCCGGGTGAACAGGCTCTGGTCTTCGGGAGACGTGTGAGTAGAGGAGTGTCCATGGACAGGAAGACTGCAGCGGAATCCAATGTCAAGGCGCCTGAGAGAGCATTGGGCGACGAGGCAGACAGAGTGAGAGGACGGCTTCCGAGGGGCAGGCGCCGCACACGCGGGCGGCTCAGATCTCTCGTGATCCCGTTCTTGGCGATTGTTACTGCTCTGATCATTGGAGCGCTGGTCATCGTGTTTACAGATGAAACGGTCTATGCGGCGTTCGGAGATGGGGTAGGCCGCGGGGTCGCGCGGGCTTCCTCAGTCATCACGAGAGCCTATGGGGCGTTCTTCTCTGGAGCGCTGGGTAATCCTGTCCGGATCATCACAGCGTTGTTTAGTGGACAAGGTACTCAGATCCGACGTGCCATCTACCCGTTGACCGAGACGATTCGGATCTCGACACCTTACATCTTCGCCGGGCTTGCGGTGGCGCTGGGTTTCCAGGGAGGCCTGTTCAACATCGGAGCTGAGGGGCAGTACTTCGTCGCCGGCCTGGTGACAGTCTTCGTTGGCTACGCTGTCACGGGCCTGCCCGGTATCATACACCTACCACTCGCCCTGTTGGCTGGCGCCGTCGGAGGGGGAATCTGGGGAGCGATCCCGGGGTTGCTCAAGGCAAAGACCGGCGCGCACGAGGTCATCAACACGATCATGATGAACTACATCGCGTTCCGGCTGGCTGAGTTCATGTTGGATGCAAATGGGCCTATGGCACGGGGTGATGGGCGCCCGGTTAGTCCTGAAATCCAGCCAAGCGCTTATCTGCCGCAATTCTTCCCCAACCAGATCGAGATACGGGTCAACACCGGGTTCCTGCTTGCATTGGCGGTGGCAGTGTTGGTCTGGTGGCTGTTGTATAAGACCACGCTCGGCTATGAGATCCGTACCGTAGGAGCAAATCCTCGCGCCGCACGCTATGCCGGGATGAGCGTCGCTAGAACTGTTGTGATCACAATGGCCTTGAGTGGAGCTCTCGCTGGGTTGTCTGCGTCGACCGATATCCTCGGTGTGTTGCACTTTATGCCCAACGCTTTCTCGTCAGGCTATGGATTTGACGCTATTGCCCTGGCCCTTCTGGGCAAGAGCCACCCGTTTGGCGTTGTGCTGGCGTCGTTGCTTTTTGGGGCACTGCGAGCAGGGGCTCAAAACATGCAGGGGATTGCACAGGTGCCCGTGGATCTGACGTCGATTGTCCAGGGCTTGATCATCGTATTCATCGCTGCTCCGGAGATCATCCGAAAGCTCTACCGGCTGCGTCAACCGGTAGCTAGCGACGAGCTGGTGACCGTTCGGGGATGGGGTGGTGCGTGAAGACGAAGGCGCCGCGGGCGACACGTTGTGGATCGTGGATCGTCGTATAGGAGGGATCGATGACACTGATCAGGACGTCGGCGAAGGCTCAGCGACGCGCAAGGACGTTAGGCATTGTATTCCTCGTGTTCGCGGTGGCCATCGTGCTACTGTTTGTCCCCGGAGCGAATGCTGGTCAGACGACTACGTTCGGCTTCAATGAGGCGCGTGGCCAGGCGTTTGTGATTCCCGATCTTGTCTTTCCCACCCAAGCTGGGCTGTACTTGATGGCGACTCTGGTCGCTTTCGCTGGCGCATACCAACTTGCCCACGGCTTCAAGCGGCAGAATGTGGTACTCGGTATCGTCGCGGGCGTCTCCGTATTGGCCTTTCTGACTTGGGCCGCTCGTGGCCAGTCGATGAACCTTACTGGCATGCTGAAATCATCGTTGTTGCGCGCGATCCCCATCATCCTAGCGGCGCTTAGCGGCATAATGTGTGAGCGGTGCGGCATCGTCAATATCGGGATTGAGGGCATGATGCTGATGGGTGCCTTCATGGCGGCACTTATCGGCAGTGTAGCGGGCAGCGTGTGGGTCGGCACGCTCGGTGCTATGCTGGGAGGGGCTTTGATGTCTGGCCTACTTGCTGTGTTGGCCATCAAATACAAGGTCAACCAAGTTGTCGCGGGGACAGCCATCAACATCCTCGCCACCGGAGTCACAAGCTACTTCAGCTCGCGTTACCTGCAGAAATACCAGGCGCTGAATACCCCGCCTACTTTCGCAGCAATACCCCTGCCTGGCCTGTCGCGCATTCCCATCATCGGCCCGGCGCTTTTCGATCATACGTTGCTGGTCTATCTGACCTTTATCCTGGTAATCGTGATCCAACTGATGTTGTTCTACACCCGATGGGGCCTGCGCACCCGCGCAGTCGGCGAGCATCCGACACCCTTGGTGTGAACGTCTTCCTGACGCGGTATGTGAATGTGTTTCTTGGGGGGGGGATCGCGGGGCTGGGTGGAGCCTATCTGGTGCTGAGCTCTGTGGCACGTTTTGACGAACTGATGACCGCCGGGAAAGGCTACATCGGCCTGGCTGCGATGATATTCGGCAAGTGGAACCCGGTTGGTGCGCTGGCTTCGTCATTGATGTTCGGGTTCGCCGATTCGCTGCAGACACGTTTGGCCATTTTAGCCGTGCCTATACCTTCGCAGTTCCTGCTGATGGCGCCTTACCTGTTGACGATGATCGTTCTAGCCGGGGTTGTAGGAACATCCCGGGGACCTGCGGCTAGCGGTCAGCCTTACGAGAAGGAGTAGAGCGCTGGGCTCGTGGCCGGAGGATTTCGTCGCGCGGATGCGCGGCTGGCTTGGTTCAGAAAGCGATGCTTTCTTTACCGCGATGGCCAAGCGCGATGTTGGACTGCGCCTGAATCCAAGACGCGGTGCGTTCGGGGATCTCAAGTCCAGGCTTCCCTGGGCGACTGCCCCGGTGCCCTGGTGCCCTGAAGGCCTGGTTGTGCAGGCCAATTCTGCGGGGGCAGACTCCGGTTCGCAGGCTGATACAGCCTTCTCCATGGGGACGCATCCCTATCACGTTGCGGGAGTCTACTACATCCAGGATCCGAGCGCTATGGCTGCGGCCGTCCTGTTGGACCCCCAGCCCGGCGAGTGGGTACTCGACCTCGCCGCGGCTCCCGGCAGCAAGGCAACGCACATCGCGGCGCGACTTCAGGGGGAAGGCGTGCTGGTGGCCAACGAGATCTCCCGCAAGCGCACCACGATCCTGGCCATGAATCTGGAACGGATGGGCGTGACCAATGCCGTGGTCACGAACGCCTATCCTGAGCGGTTGGCTGAAGCGTGGCCACGGCTGTTTGATGCGATGTTGGTGGATGCGCCGTGCTCGGGTGAGGGGATGTTCTCTCGCGATCCTCAGGCCATGCGCGATTGGAGTGTCGAGACCGTACGGGGCAATGCTGCGCGGCAGGCGCGGATCATGGACCAGGCAGCTGACCTGGTGCGGCCGGGCGGACGCATTCTGTACGGGACCTGCACCTTCGCGCCGGAAGAGAATGAGGGGGTCATTGCCGGGTTCCTTGAAAGCCATCCTGAGTACGAACTCTGTGGCCTTCCGGCGTTGCCCGGTTTGGGCGCTGGGCATCCCGAATGGATCGGTGCTCCTGATGACTTGCGCCGCACGGGGCGCTTCTGGCCACATACCGGCCCCGGGCATGGGCACTTCTACGCATTGTTGCGGCGTCGGGGCGATGCCCCA
>JAKJAE010000057.1:0-235 GCA_022707665.1 Chloroflexota bacterium | reverse complement strand
CCTCCGCCTCTACGAGAAGATGATGGCCCAAGTGCTCGAGCGTGAGATACCTCTTGAGGGATTGGCTCTCACCAAGGGCGATGACTGTTACATCATGCCGATGGAACCTAATCTGCTCGGCCGTGTTCCCGTACTGCGACAGGGTTGGTGGGTGGCATCGCTACGGCATGACAGAGTGCAGCCGGACCACGCATTGGCGATGGCCTTGCATCCTGACGGCGTCCAGATGCACGTT
>JAKJAE010000056.1 GCA_022707665.1 Chloroflexota bacterium | reverse complement strand
ACCGTCGCGTGCGACCGTATCACGCGTCACGCGCCACCTGTTGACCAATGTGTGGGTGGCCCAGCAGTTCGGGTTCGATTCGATTCGAGTCACCGGCGAGCTTGGCGAGCCCGGCATTCTGGAGTCGGAAGGGCGGGCCTGATCGTTGGTCACTCTATTGTTGGGGAGTCTCCATGCTTGAACTGGTATTTCTGGGCACCGCGGCCTCGGCCCCCTCGATCCAGCGGGGGCTGCCGGCCCAGATGGTGCTGTATCGTGACGAGCGCTTTCTCGTCGACTGTGGCGAGGGGACGCAGCGCCAGATCCTGCGGAGTGGCCTGGGCTTCCGCCGCCTCAACCGGGTGTTACTCACCCATGGCCATCTGGACCACATCCTGGGGCTGGGGGGACTCATCTCCACCTTCTCCCGGTGGGAGGCCGTCGAGGATCTGGAGATCTACGGCGCCCGGCGTACGCTCGACCGGGTCAACGACCTGGTCTTTGGCGTCGTTTTGAGAGGCGCCCGACCGCCGGTGGGGATCGACCTCGTCGATGTCAAGCCTGGTGTCCTGCTGGAGAGCCCTGAATTCGAGGTCACGGCGTTCAGCGTTCAGCACCGTGGTCCGGGCTGTCTGGGCTATCGCTTCTCCGAAAAGGCCCGGCGCCCCTTCCTCGCGGAGCGCGCCGAGGCGTTGGGCGTGCCACCGGGCCCGGTCCGGCGTGACCTGGTGAACGGCCAGACGGTCACGCTCGCCGATGGGCGCACGGTTGCCCCCGACGACGTGCTGGGACCCGACCGGCCCGGGGTCTCGATTGCCGTGACGGGGGACCTCGGCCAGGTGGAGGATCTCGTCGATGCGGTCCGTGGCGTCGATTTGCTGGTTTGCGAGGCTACCTATCTGGCGCGGGACCGGGAGATGGCACGTCGCTTCGGGCACATCACGGCCGAACAGGGCGCCTGGCTGGCGCGTGAGGCGGGCGTGCGGATGCTTGTGTTCAACCACCTGTCGCAACGCTACCGCATCCGTGAGATCCTGGGCGAGGCCCAGCCGATCTTCGAGTCGACCGTCGTGGCGCGCGACTTCGACCGGTTTGCGGTGACCCGCGAGAGGATCGTGATGACCAATCAGCAACTACAGGACGACAGCGAGCTCGGCGACGTGCGTGTCGATGGTGACGGCGGCGTCGACATCTGAAAGGGCGCGACCATCCGGGGAGCAAGGCCAAAAGTCTTGACGGTTTCGGGGATGGGGGTATAATGTTGGGCGTCTGAACGATCCTCGGTAGCTCAATTGGCAGAGCGACCGGCTGTTAACCGGTTGGTTCCTGGTTCGAGTCCAGGCCGAGGAGCCTAGAGTGAGCGTAAGGCCCCGGGAGTAATCTCCCGGGGCCTTGTCGTGTCTGCCGGTGTTGGGCTCACTTTGGATGGCGGTCCGCTGTTGCCAGTGGACTTGCCGGCGGTAGAATTGTGACAGGTTCAGGCTGGCCCGCTGCGGCTGGTGTGGGCAGTCTGGATCCGACTCGGTGCCCAATCGAGAGGGAGGGAGAGCCTTGAGAACCGATCAGGCAGCGCCGAAGACGATCGATGAGTACATTGCGGGCTTCCCGGATGACGTTCAGGCGATCCTGCAACAGGTTCGGGAGACGATCCGGGCGGCAGCACCGGACGCCCAGGAAACGATCAGCTACCAGATGCCGACCTTTACCCTGAAGGGTGCGCTCGTCCACTTTGCCGCCTTCAAGAAGCACATCGGATTCTACCCAACACCCACCGGCACAGAGGCCTTCAGAGAGGAGCTCGCTGCCTACAAAGGGGGCAAGGGATCCATCCAATTTCCCCTGGATCAACCGATCCCTTTCGAACTGATCTCCAGGATCGTGGCGTACAGGGTGGAGGAGAATCTGGCGAAGGCGGCCAAGGGCAAGCAGGCATAGGTTCTGTCGGGGGGCTGATGGTCGTCATGGTGCCGGTGGAGGTGTTGCGTGGCGTTGTAGCGGGTTGAACCGGGTCAGGTGGGCGCCAATGGTTGAGATCAATGACATTGTGATTCTCTCGCTGCCTGCGGTCCTGCGTCCTGAGACATTAATGCAAGGCCACTGGCCCCTGGCTGATCACGCCGACCCCTATTGCCGCGCATTGGATGGTGTTGGGGTTTACCAAGCATCGGAGCTGTTGGCTCTGTATGCGGATGGACAGGTCGAATCGCTCGTCCGAGAGACCAGGATTCCGCGGTTGTGGCTGGATACCCTGCGTAGCTTACTCGACCACCATCGTTACAGGGCGATTCCTGTGTCGAAGCTGCCGGGGATGCCCGAGGCGTTCCACAAGGTTCTTCGACAACGGGAACTCCGCCGGTCGGATGCTCTGATCATGGCCTCACGAACCCGGGAGCAGCGCGCGTGCCTCGCTGTGGAGGCTGGTGTGCCGGTGGGTGAGGTCGACCAGTTGGCGACGTTCCTGGACCTGACACGCAAGCCTGGCAACAAGGAGGTGAAGGCGGCCCTGTGTATGTCGGCCGGGCTGCGGTCCTTGCGTGACCTTGGTCAGCAGGATCCCGAGTCCTTCCGAAAGCAACTGGAGACGCTCATTCGGGAAAAGGGACTCCAGAGGGCTGTGCCCACGCCGAAAGAGGTCCGCTCGGACGTGTGTTGGGCCAGGGTCTATCCTGCAATCTTCGATCTGTGATTCCGGAGGAGCACTGTGAAACGCGTCGGCAATCTCGATATCCAACACATCAAGCTCTTATATGACCAGGTGCCACCGGATCGGCTCGAGGAGTTTCAGGCCTTCCGCCGGGACTTCCCCACCAACGACGTGACCCTCGACGGCATAGACTGGTCCTACCTGACCGGCGGGGAGGGGGAGCCGCCGGTGTTGTTGCTTTCGGGTGCGCTCGCTGTTCCCGATATCTCCTATGGGACGATCGCGGGCCTTGCCGCCTACCGGCGCGTGATCGCGCCGGCCTATCCGCCCGTCAAGACGATGGATGCCTTGGTCGATGGGATTGCCGCGCTCCTGCGGGGCGACGGCATCGAGCAGGTCGACGTGGTCGGGGGCTCGTACGGCGGCATGGTCGCCCAGGTCCTCGTGCGTCGTCACCCGGACCTGGTGCGTGCGCTCGTGCTCTCGCATACCCGGTCACCTTATCTGGAATCCGCTGTGCGGCTGCGCCGCTTCAACCGGGTGCTGCGTTGGCTCCCGATGGGCATGCTACGCCAGATGATGCGCCGCGCGTTTGGGTCCATGATCCCCGAGCGGACCGACGAGACCGCCTGTTTGATTGCGATCTACAACGAGCTGCTCACCTTCGCCCTGGGGAGGAAGGATTCGCTGGCCATCCTTGAGCGTGCGGCCGACTACGAAGCACGATCGTTCGCACCTGAGGACCTGGCCGGTTGGCCCGGAAGGGTGCTCCTGGTCTTTGGTGACAATGATCCCGCCACGCCGGCTGAGGCCCGTGAGCGTATGGTCGCCCTCTATCCGGGGTGTGAGGTGAAGCTATTTGAGGGAACGGGACACACGACCTCGGTGACACATCGTGACGCGTATCTTGCCACGATCAATGAATTCCTTGCGGAGGCCAGATAGATTAGGCGCACTCTGATTGGCCAGTTGCTCTGTGAGCACTGCTTGCATAACCGGTGTTCATCGGGAGGTGTGCGATGAATGTGACGATGGTTGTCTTTTCACAGACAGGCAACACGCGCAGGGTTGCTGCGACGATGGCCGAGGCTTTCGGCGAGGCCGGGCATGCTGTGCGGATCGTCCCCTTGAAGGAGGCGACAGCTCAGGATGCGGCAGCATGTGATCTGTTTGGCATCGGGACCCCCTGTTTCTCCAGCCAGGCTCCTACGCCGGTCAAACGGTTCCTCCGGGCATTGCCAGTCCTGAACAAGCGCAAGGCATTTGTCTTTGCGACGTCCGGCGGGGCCCCCGGTCGAGTGCTGTATGACCTCGCTGCCCCCTTGCGCGAGAAGGAAATGAACGTGGTGGGCGGCTTCCTGACCCGTGGGGAGCTGCATCATCCCGCACCGAGCTTGACGGGCCGTATGCCAGGGCGTCCCAATGAGGAGGACCTGGCGGATGCGCGGCAGTTCGCTGCGGCGCTATGCGCGCATGTCGCATCCGGTGAGCCTGTACCGGTGACCGGATCCCGTCCCGACATGCTCAAGCCCGGGTGGGGATTCTATGATATGGCTGCCACGCTGAGCACAGACGGCTTTCTGCGGTTGGTCTTGCCGGAGCCTCGACACGATCCTGCGCGGTGCAACCAGTGTGGCTGGTGTGCCAGCGAATGTCCCGTGGATAACATCACGATGGTGCCCTATCCGGTCCTCGGCAACCAGTGCATACGCTGCTATCGCTGTCTGACCGGCTGTCCGCAGAAGGCGTTTGTCGCTGACTGGAGATTGGGGAACCTGGCGGTGCTCACGTTCTACAACACGCTGTTCGAGCGCTGGTTCGGCGATCTTGAGCCAGGCGAGACTATCTACGCAGGGAACTGAAGGGCGCGTTCCTGCGCCATCTCGCCCACTGGTTCGTGGGGCAGGCCTGCGTGATGTTTCCCGGTCGCTACGGCATCCCGGCGAACACGGCCTGCGCGGCGTAGGCGACCCCTACGAGGCTGGGGCCGGTATGCGCGCCGAGCACCAGGGAGATTGGCCCCACCGGCAGCCAGGTGCATTTGAACACTTGCTCGATACGCTCGCGGAGCATCTCTGCGCCCTCGGGATAGTGGGAGAAAAGCACCTGTACGCGTAGCGCGCTGCCTTCAGCGTGTTGTTTGGTCATCAGTGCCACGATCTTGTCGATGGCCCCTTTGAAGGCCCGTGCCTGTCCCATCTGTACGTAGGTGCCCTTGACCTTCTCGACCCCAATCACCGGTTTGATATTGAGAATCGAGGCAATCAGTCCCTTCATGTGGCTGATGCGGCCACCGTGGATCAGGTACTTGAGCTCTTCGAGGGTGTAGACACTCTCCGTGGCGTGGCTGATCCTGGCGACCAGGTCGAGGATCTTGTCGAGAGGCCATCCCTTCTTCAAGGCGCGCGCGGCGGCCTCTACCTGCCACCCCGAGCCTGCGGATAGGGTTTTGGTGTCTACATGCGTCACGTTGGCTTCGGGCACCATCTTGGCTCCGGCAAGCGCCGAATTAAGGGTACCGCTCAAGCCCGACGACATATGAATGGAGAGGATATCGGGGTCGGTCGCAGCAAGACGCCTGTAGACCTCGGCAAAGTCCCCCGCTGAGGGTTGAGAGGTTGTGGGTAGCTCCTCGGTTTCAGCCAACAAGCGGTAGAATTCGTCGGGTGTGATGTCAATACCCTCGCGATAGGACTTCCCCCTGAGCGTTACCACGAGCGGGACCGTGGTCACGCCCAAGTCGCCCGTACCCTCCGACACAATGCCGAGATCCGTCCCGCTGTCCGTTACAATCTGCATTTTCCCCTCCTTCTCCTGCCTTCGCTCGCGCCTTGGATGCGCACCCAATGCCTGATCCACGCCTTCAACAAGGCATGTAGATCCTATTATACCGCGTCGTCTATCCCCACGCCGATCCAGATTCCGCCATCTTCGACCTTTGTGGGGAAGATATGAAGTGGGTTTTCCGGTTTTACGGCCCCGAGCAGCTTCCCGACCACGGGGGGCCAGGGCGCCCAAGTCTTCACAGCGCCGGTCTCCAGACTGAAGACGCTGTGGTGAAATGGGCAGACGATGTCCCCATCTTCGGTCACCTTGCCCCGCTTCAGGGACACGCCCATATGTGGACAGGCATTGAGCATGGCGTAGACCCGACCCTCGTGCTCGAGGAGCAGGATCTTGTGCTCTCTGACCTCCACGACCTGTCGCTCTCCGGCAGACAACGCCCCCTCATCCAAAACTCGAACCCAGTTCATACGCGCCTCCGTGTCTATATAAGGAAAACGTTTCAGCAGACAGTCGCTCGCTACAGGAGATCCGCCAATGCGGTCTGCAGATCTGGGTAGCGGAAGGCAAACCCCAACGAAGTGAGCCGGCGGGGAATGACGAACTGCCCCTGGAGCACCAACTGGGATAGCTCGCCCAGGACCAGGCGCATGGCGAATGCGGGCGCCGGGAGCCAGTAGGGACGATGCATCGCAGCGCTGAGAGCGTGCCCGAACGCTGCGTTGGAGACGGGGGCTGGTGCGGTGAGATTGTAGGGTCCGCGGGCGTCGGGGTGCTCGATCAGGAAACGGATTGCCGAGGCCAGATCATGAAGATGGATCCATGAGACGCCCTGTGTGCCGCTGCCCAGCGGGCCACCCACGAACAACTTGAACGGTAGCATCATCTTGGGCAATACGCCTGCACCGGCACTCAACACCAACCCGGTCCGGATCACCACACGGCGCGTCTCCTCGTTGGTGATGCCTGCCGTGCTGGCTTCCCACTGCACCGCTGTCCGGGCCATCCAGTCTGTGCCCGGCAGCGCGTCCTCGTCGAGCGGCGCAGCATCGTGCGGTCCGTAGTACCCGATCGCCGAGGCCTGCACTACCACCTTCGGTTTGGTCCGGGCGTGAGCCACCGCTTCGGTTAGCGCCTGTCCTGAGGTGATTCTGCTCTGCAGGATTCGGGCTTTCTTCGCCGTCGTCCAGAGACCGCTCCCAATGGACTCCCCGACGAGGTGAACGATAGCATCTGAAGCCTCGACAGCGGGAATCAGGGGATCGCCGGACCGGGCATCCCACGGGATGAGCTGTACCTTGTGCGTGAATGACCGCGCGTGGCCTGGGTCGCGACTGGTGACGGTTACGTCATGACCGTTTTCGGACAGTTCGCGAGCAAGCGCGCGGCCAATCGTCCCTGTCCCTGCAGTGATCAGAACTCGCATTGGTTGGTGGCTCCTTGTTGATTGACCAGTCTGCGCTAGATTTAGTCTACCACACCTGGTTGCGTTGTCAACCTATTGCGTATGTATTGGATATATTTATTTGACATTATGTATTCCGTGTGGTATACTACTTAGTATGAAGTGCTATTGAGGTATGACGATCGAAAGAGGTCCGCATGAGTCAGGATGAACCTATCTACAACATTGGTGTTGTGGCACGGATGACGGATATCCCGGCTGCAACGCTGCGGGTCTGGGAGCGCCGCTATGGCTTCCCTGACACATCGCGCACCGAAGGTGGCCACCGTCTCTACAGCGATAGCGATATCCAGCGCCTGCTGTGGGTCAAGGCCAAAACCGACGAGGGCATGCAGGTACGACAGGCAGTGCGCGCTCTGAGAGCCCTTGAGGAAGAAAATGCCTTTCCCGAGCCTATGACGGGAGAGGGGGTGCTGGTAGCCGGGCCAAGCCGCCTGGCGCGCGCCGAGAGCGACGTTGCGGACACGTACATCGCCCGCCTGCAGAGCCGGCTCTATGACGCGCTCGTGCGCCACGATACCGCGCTTGCCGATGACATCTTCAGTGAAGCGCTCGCGCTCTACCCTCCTGAGAGTGTGATGCTCCAGATGATCCGCCCCACGCTGTGGGAGATTGGCGAGGGCTGGGAGCGCGAAGAGGTCTCGATTGGCACGGAACATCTGGCGACCGGCTACCTTCGCCAACGTCTGTTGGCCTGGCTCACTTCTGGCCCGCCGCTCTTTGCGGTGGCGCCCACGGTCTTGGCCTGTGCTCCCGGCGAGTATCACGAGGGCAGCTTGATGATGCTGGGAGCTCTTTTGCGGCGCCGGCGGTGGCCCGTCGCCTATCTGGGGCAATCGATTCCCCTCCCCGATCTGGCGGAGTTCGCGCACCGAACCAACCCCCTGGCCATTGTCACGGTGGCAATGTCGGCAGAGTCCGCCGCGGCGTTAGCGGCCTGGCCTCAGCACTTTCCCGAAGCAGCACAGACTGGGCGTCCGATCTTTGCCTATGGTGGGCTGATCTTCAACGAGAACCCTGAATGGCGCGTGAAGGTGCGGGGGCTGTTCCTGGGGGCTACGTTGGGCGAAGGTGTGGAGACGCTGGAGCGCACGCTGCGGCGCATCAGCCCGCCTTTGGCGTAGGGCTGGCGGGAGCCTGCTAAAGGAGCCGTCGCGGATCGGGGATCTGCCCCGGCTTCAGGAGCTCCAACACCTCGGCATATCCCTCGGCCGTCATTGCGGCGGGCTTCACCTCACGAATGCGCTCCAACGCGCGTGACGGGGTTTCCCCCTTGTAGACGATCAGATACCCTGCCAGGATTGCACCCGTGCGGTCCTGGCCGGCGTGGCAGTGGACTAACGTTGGGTTTCCCCGGGCTAGTTGCCCATCGATCAGGCGCCATACGGGGAGAGCCTGATAGATGAAGGCCTTGCGCATACCATTCGAGTACAGGGTGACCGGCGGGAACTCCATCCTGTAATGGTCGAGGCCGTAGGGCGCCAGATCCTCTGGGGCTTCCTCTGCAGCCAGTGAGATGACGGCGCGTATTCCCCCAGCATAGAGCGCCGCAGGATCCCACGGCTCCAGCACCGGACCCGGCCGGCCCGCCAGCAATCCTTCGATGACCCAGTAGACGTGTTGCATAGCCGTATTCTACCCCAGGACCTGCAAAAGCGGCACTCACAGGACGAATCTCGAGGAAATCTGGAAATTATCTGTTCAAATGCTTGACAAAAACGAAATACCCTCTATAATGTGGACAAGTTTGAGGCATAACCCGCTCAATAAGAGTGATAATCAAAAACACATATAGTGGAGGTCTGAGATGAAGCGCTTGATGCTGTTGGGTTCGGTGTTGGTTCTGGCTCTTTCGATGGTTGTTCCGGCAATGGCTGCTGGTGGGCCGCGTGTGCGTGCCGTCCATGCGTCGCCTGATGCTCCCACAGTAGATGTCTGGGTCGATGGCGCCAAGGCGTTCACAAACGCACCGTTCAAGGGTGTGACGCCCTATGCTGAGCTCTCGCAGGGGATGCACAACTTCCAGATCGTTCCTGCCGGCGCCACGGAGCCTGTGGTGATCGAGGCGGACCTGGATCTCCAGAATAATACGGATTACACGATTCTCGCCGTCAATACGCTTTCCTCGATCGAGCCGGTAGTGCTCGTCGACAACAATGGACTTCCTGCCGAGGGTAAGGCACACGTACGGTTCGTGCACGCTTCGCCTGATGCCCCCGCTGTCGATATCGCTGTGACCGGTGGCCCAGTCCTGTTCGGTGGGGTTGCCTTCAAGGGTGTTGGTGATTACCTGCCCGTGGATGCCGGGACGTACGATCTCGAGGCGCGGATCTCCGGGACCGAGACGGTTGCGCTGAGTCTGCCGGGCATTACACTGGAAGAGGGCACTGTTTACACAGTTTACGCGATGGGGTTCGCCGCTGGTGAGCCCACTCTGACCGCCGTGATCAGCGTCGACGCGCAGGCGCAGCCCACGCTCTTGCCCGCGACGGGTGGTAGCTCGACCCTCTGGCTGGGCCTTGGTCTGGTGGCGCTGGGTGTGCTGACCTTCGGTACCGGGTATCGCAAGCTCGCCCTGCGGAAGATCGAGAAGTAAGCTTACGTCAGAGACTGAAGCATAGAGTCAGTGAATACGACGAAGGTGGGTGTAAAGCCCACCTTCGTTTTGCATTGGACAAGGATGGGTGGCGATGCGGACGATGATCTGGTGGGTGCGTAGGGACTTGCGACTCGAGGACAATCAGGCGCTGTCCGTTGCGTTGGGCCAAGGGGCTCGGGTGGTGCCGGTGTTTGTGCAGGATCCAGCGCTGCTGGCCTCTCGCTACGTGGGGGAAAAGCGGGTGGCGTTCCTCTACGATGGCCTGCGGTCGCTCGACGCAGACCTGCGCGCCCGTGGCAGTGGTCTGGTCGTCCGGCAAGGCGAACCGGGATCGGTCCTGCCGGCTTTGCTGGCAGAGACGCAGGCAGAGGGGGTTGTCGCTGAACACGATCCCTCTCCGTATGCAAGCCGGCGTGACGCGCGTGTGGCGGCGCGCGTGCCGTTGCGGCTGGTCGATGGCCTGACCGTTCATCCGCCTGAGGCGGTGCGCAAGGCCGATGGGAGCCCGTACAGCATCTACACACCGTATAGCCGCGCCTGGAAGGCGCTTCCCCTCCCCGACGCAAGCGAGCTCCTGCCGGCGCCCAAGGTGCTGCCGCCATTGCCGCCACAGCTCAGGGGCTTGGAGGCGATTCCTGGGGAGTCGGGATCCTTCGGATCGCGTCCCTTCGTTGCTGGCGAGAGGGAGGCCAGGCGGCGGCTCACCGCGTTCGTGGCGGACGCGATCTACGACTATCACCGCGGGCGAGATCGCATGGATCTGGAAGCCACCTCGGGGTTGTCTCCCTACCTGCGTTTTGGCATGCTGTCGGCCCGCCAGGTCGTGGTCGAGGCGTTGGCAGCGCGGGAGGCGGCCCCCACCGCCGAGGCTCGCACTGGCGCACAAGTCTGGCTCGACGAATTGATCTGGCGTGAGTTCTACCTCTCGATCCTTTACCATTTCCCGGGCGTTCGACAGCACAGCTTTCGTGAGGCTTACCGGGAGATTGCCTGGGCCAACGATCCCGAGGATTTCCTCGCGTGGCAGGAAGGCCGCACGGGCTACCCGATCGTCGACGCTGCGATGCGGCAGCTAGAAACCACGGGCTGGATGCACAATCGCGCGCGCATGATCGTGGCGTCCTTTCTTACGAAGGATCTTCTGATCGACTGGCGTTGGGGCGAGCGACACTTCATGCAGCACTTGATCGACGGCGATCCCGCGGTGAACAACGGCGGCTGGCAGTGGTCAGCCGGTACCGGGACGGACGCAGCTCCCTATTTCCGGATCTTCAACCCGGTGTCGCAGGGAGAGAAGTACGACCCCGAGGGTGCATATGTGCGCCGCTGGGTGCCGGAATTGGAGGCCGTTCCGACATCGGCAATTCATGCGCCGTGGACGTTGCCCGTAGAGGTGCAGCGCAGGGTCGGTTGTATGGTGGGAACTGACTACCCGGCCCCCATTGTGGATCACAAAGCGGCGCGTGAGCGCACGCTTGCGGCCTATGCCGCGGCTCGAGCAAGCGCCTAGGCTACCTGGAAAGGCAAACCTGAGGCGACGCGCATGGGCCATCAAGTGAAACGTCAACTGGGGCTTATCTTTGGTTTCGTCTTCGTGGATCTGCTGGGTTACAGTTTGATCTTACCCCTGTTGCCCTACTATGCGGAGACCTTCGGCGCGACGCTGACGTTGGTCGGGCTACTGGGCACCTCAAACGCGTTGGCGCAGCTGGTCGCGGCGCCAGTCATTGGGCGATTGTCGGATCGCTATGGGCGTCGCCCTCTGCTGATCTTTAGCATTGCCGGGACTGTTTTGAGCTTCCTCATCCTGGGATTGGCGAGAACGCTTCCGATTCTCTTTCTGAGCCGCGTTCTGGACGGGTTGCTGGGCGGCAACATCGCGCTCGCGCGGGCTTATATTACGGACGTCACAGACGAGAAGAGCCGCTCACGGGGCCTGGGCATCATCGGCGCCGCCTTCGGGTTGGGATTCATCATCGGGCCCGCGATGGGCGGATTGCTGAGCCGCTTTGGTTACAACGTGCCGGCACTTGTCGCAGCGGGGCTCTCGCTGATCAACCTGGTCGCGGTCGTGCTCTGGCTGCCTGAATCACTGCGATTGAGAACGGAGCGGTCAGACCTTGGGCGACCGCGTGCCGCCTTCAGCCTCCACGCATTGCGCGAGGCGCTCTCCCGCCCCTGTATGGGGCCCTTGTTGCGGGTTCTCTTGTTCTATAGCCTGGCGTTCACACTTTTCCAGTCAAACTTTGCCCTGTTTACGAAGGAACGCCTCGGGCTCGATGCTCAGGCGACGTCCTTTGTCCTGACCTATGTCGGCTTGCTGTCGGTTCTGGTCCAGGGCATAGCCATAGGTAAGCTTACGGATCGGTTCCGTGAGCGCCCACTGATCCTGGTGAGTGCTGCCATCCTTGCGGTGTCACTGCTGCTCTGGGCGTTCGTGCCGAACGTCACCTCCCTGCTGATGATCCTGGCTCCTATTGCCTTGGCGGCGGGAGTCCTCAACGTAGCGCTGACCAGCCAGCTCACAAAGTCGGTCTACCGGGATGAGGTGGGAGGCACGCTGGGGCTTTCGGCGTCACTACAGACGCTCGCCCAGATCGTCGCTCCGGGGCTCGGAGGGGCGATGTTGCAGGCGCTTGGTACGTGGTCGGTGGGTTTCCTGGGCGGGCTGATCATGCTTGGCGCCCTGGTCGTGATACGGCGGCGGGTGCTGACCATATCAGAATCCGATATGGTGAGCTGCAGCGCCGGGGCGTGACGTACCCAT
>JAKJAE010000055.1 GCA_022707665.1 Chloroflexota bacterium | reverse complement strand
CACGAAAGCCCTGCCTGCAGTTCTCGCAGTAGCAGATGCTATCGCGCCCCAGACCACTCCAGCTGTTGTCGGCAAAGCCATCGGGATGGTAACGCTCGATCACCTCCCGCAGCACCTCGGGCAAGTACGTGTCATAGTAGGGACTGTGGATACAGGCAACGTACAGCGCACCAGCGCGGTAGGGCTCGCCATCCTGCCTGCGCGCGAACCAATCAGGGTGAGCCTCGAAGAAGGGCCCGTGGGCGCGGTTTGAATCCATCCGTGCGACGATCACCAGGCCTTCCTCACGTGCTGCGGCGACTAACTCACCCAGGAGATCGCGATCACCCAGGGCCTCGGCCCTATGTTGGAGCTCGAACCGGCTTGGGTAATACGCAACGATGCCGCCAGCGTTGACGATCACTCCCTGCACTCGCGTCCGCCGCCATTGCTGCCGCCACCAATCAATGTCATATCGAATCGGATCAATCTCAGTAATGTTGGTCTGGCCCCACCTCAACGCCCACCGGTACCACGGCATAGCGGCGCCGGTTGTGCTATCGTCGCCCATCCCCCCTCCTTATAGCAAGAGTGCCAAGGTCGTGGCACTGGAACGCGCCGCCCGCACTTGGCACTCGCAAAGACGCCGGGTAGCCGCCCCAGCGTCTCCTGGTTGCCCAATCACTCGTCTGCCTGGTTAGTGCTTGAAGCTCCGCTGCCCGGTGAAGACCATCGCAGCGCCGGCTTCGTTCACGGCCTCAATGACTTCGTGATCGCGCAGCGATCCACCGGGTTGGATAACTGCTGTCACGCCTTCCTGAAGGCCCACATCCACACCATCACGGAAGGGGAAGAAGGCATCGGACACCATCACGGCGCCCTTCAGGCCACCATGGGCGGTCGCTACCTCTGCATCGATGGCAGCCTTCACCTCAGGATCGAGGAAACGGTACGAGGTTCCGTGACGCGTGTATGCCAGCCGCTCACCCATATTGCGGTAGGCCTTGTCGCGCGCGATCACTGCCACGCCGACGCGGTCCTGCTCGCCAGCGCCGATACCCACAGTCACCCGGTCCTTGACGTACAGAACGGAATTGGAGCTCACGCCGGCTTCGACCATCCACCCAAAGAGCATATCCTCGATCTCCTCGGGCGTTGGGGGGCGGTTCACCCGGTAGGTTGCACCCTTGTACGTCACCTCGGCCGGCAGGAAGTCCTCAGCGCTGCGGGTCTGCGGCAGGAATGAGAGCTGCGCAATCACCGACCCATCGATGAGACTCTTGAAATCCACGAACCGCTCAGTGCTATAGGTCTGTAGTCGCTCCATCGCCGAGATCCGCATGATGCGCAGGTTCTTCCGCGCACTGAGGATCCCCACCGTGTTCTCCTCGAACTCGGGCGCAACCACAACCTCAGCATACTGCTCAGCGATCGCCTCGGCGGTAGCCCGATCAACCGGTTGATTCAGCGCAATACACCCACCGAAGGCCGCAATGTGGTCTGCGAGATCCGCCTTGGTGTACGCCTCCTCGAGCGTTGCACCCAGAGCTACGCCCGAAGGATTGTTGTGTTTCATCACTGCCGCCGCCGGACGTTCGGCCGGCAGAAATCGCAGGATGTTGAGCGCATTGTCAGCGTCCGTCAGGTTGATCTTCCCCGGGTGTTTCCCGAACTGGAGCAACTCGGCGTCCGACACCAGATGTCGCCCGGGTGCGATCGTCGTGACATTCCCGAGCGTCAGATTCCCGTTGATAAGCCTATAGAGTGCTGCTTCCTGGCCTGGGTTCTCCCCATAGCGCAGTCCACGCCGCTCGCCTTCGATCTCCCACGTCACCTTTTCATAGACGAGCGTCGTACGCCGGTCCTCCTCGACGAAGCTGATCTCCATTCGTGAAGGGAAGCTGTCGCCCATGATGGTTCGGTATGCCTTCTTCAGATCATCTGCCATCTCTCCTCCAAATCCTGGTAGTGTGCACAGCCACGCCTTGGCCAGGCCGTCCCCCCAATTGAGCCAGCCGGAGGCCACTGACCACGCCAGCTTGGACCTGGGTCACCGGGTGCCAAGCCGCTAGCCCAGCGCATAGACCGACGGAACTTCATCAGGGATCTGCGCCCCAAGGTACTCGGCAATCGCAGCATCGTAGGCTGCAGTATGGCGGAATGCCTTGCACGCATATCGGTAACGGATGGACAGGTCCAGCGATCCCCCACCAGCACGTAGCTCTGCCAGCAGGTTCGCGTAATCTGCAGGATCTACAACCGACACAACACGTAGGTAGTTCTTCGCAGCAGCCCGAAGCATACACGGCCCACCAATGTCGATATTCGCACGTGCCTGTTCGACAGTCACACCTTCCCGCGCTATTGTGGCTGCAAATGGGTACAGATTGACGATGACCATATCGATAGGCAGGGCACCGGTCCTGCTGAGATCTTCCTGATGTGCCTCATTGTAGGTCTCGGTCAACAGGCCCAGGTAGATCTTGAAGTCCAAAGTCTTCACCAGCCCCCCTTGTGTCTCGGGCTGGCCCGTATACTCCGCGACCGAGGTGAGGCATCTCAGAGCCCGCGAACCAAGAAGCTGGGAGAGCGCCTGATAGGTCCCCCCCGTCGAGTAGAATTGGGTATCGGGGTTGATGTCGAGCAATCCCGGGATCAGTTGGTCAAGCCCGCTCTTGTCAGAAACACTCACGAGCACCCGGCGGATTCGGACAAAGTCATCGACGCGTTCTACGAAGTTCACCATAGTCTTTCCTCGAGGTGGGTTACTTGACGAACAGAACAGAACATGGCACGGAGGCGATCACGTCACACGCCGTACTGCCAGTGAGAGCGCGGGATCTTCCGGGGTTGATACTTGCTCCCAGGACGACCAGGTCCATTCCGCGATCGCGTACCACCTCGGTGATCTGAGCGTGAGGGATGCCGCGCAGAAGCAGCGTGGTGCAGTCCACGCCATAGCGCTTGGCAACAGACTTGACGTAATCGAGGTAGCGCCTGCCCTTCCCCTCAAGCTGTTGGCTGAGGCCGACGGCCCCCTCTCGCGATGCCGCTCCGACCTGGTCCAAACTCGCGACATCCACAACATAGATCGCGAGCATAGGCAGCGCGTGAACTGCCGCCATTCGTATGGCCACCGTGGCCGCACGAAGTGAAGCATCCGACCCATCGATGGGCACCAGGATGCGACTGAAAGGACTCACGTGCTCTCCCGGATTCGCCTCCGGCAAAGATGCCTGCATATGTCACCTCCCCTACGACACACCAAGTATAGCCGAACTGGACGACGGCGGGACAAGGCGGTGTATACCACACGGTCCGTTGGAGGGACGCAGCGACCCAGGGGTGACCCTAAGGTGACGGTTGCTCGCGGGCCTCGTCGTAGTGCACGCCGTGCATGGACTTGACGCGCTTGAGACGGAAGAGCTCTTCGCGCTCACGCTCCTCCAGCACCCCCTCAATATAGGCAACGGTCTCCTCATACTGAGGGATGAAGACGTGCTGCAGGGCATTGACGCGCCGTTGCGTCTTCTGGAGGTCCCGCGCCAAGCGCCAGGCCGTCGTCAGCGTCTCAGCCAGCTGCGGGACCTGATCCAGTACCAGACGAAAGCGAGCTGCGGCTTCATCCAGCGAAACCGTCGTGTTACCCATCCCCCAGGAGACCTCCGGCGGCCCCCCTTGTGCGCTGACGGTAGGAACCGGCACGCCCATCACACTTCGCGGCGTTACGGTCACCCGAATCGTCTTGTTCACAGAGAGTGCCGCCCACTCCAGGTGCTCGCGCCCCATAGCCAGACGGGCTTCCTCTAGCGCGCGATAGGCATCAGCAAGCAATGACCAGACAACCGACTGAAGCTGCGTTGCATCATGCGCAATGTGGATCAGCTCGGTCAGCAACACCTCACGCTTCTTGTCCAGGATGTCATACCCTTCGCGCGCGAAGTCCAATGTCTTCTGCGCAGCCATCAGGTTGCTGCGCGTCGGCGTCATCTTGAGTGGGTTCACGGATTACTTCACCTACTGCGGACGACGCGGCCCGGTGCCCCTCTGGGTCACGCTCTGCTCAGGAGCGTAGTGCGCGTCAATCTCGTCTTCGCGCACGCGGGTGAGCTCGCTGCGAGGCAGGAGCGAGAGCGCCCGCCAACCCCGGTCCAGTGTTTCTGCCATAGAACGGCTCTCCTGCGCACCTTGCCCGACGAATTCGCGCTCGAAGGTCACGCCAAACTTGAGATAGGCCTGATCCACCGGCCCCAGCTCCTCCTCACCAATGACCGATGCCAGTGACCGCGCATCTTGAGCCGCGGCATACGCAGCGTACAACTGTGACGCGACATGGGGATGGTCAGGCCGCGTAAACCCCTCACCGATGCTGTCCTTCATCAAGCGGGAGAGTGATGGGAGGACATTCACCGGTGGATAGATGCCCTGCTGGAACAGATCACGGCTCAGTACGATCTGCCCTTCCGTGATGTAACCCGTAAGGTCAGGGACGGGGTGTGTGATGTCATCATTGGGCATCGTCAGGATCGGCAACTGCGTGATACTGCCCTCGCGTCCTTTGAGGCGTCCGGTGCGCTCGTACATAGAGGCAAGCTCGCTGTAGAGGTACCCGGGATACCCCTTGCGTCCAGGGACCTCACCGCGAGCACTGGATACCTGGCGCAGCGCCTCACAGTAGTTGGTCATATCGGTGAGCACGACAAGTACGTGCATCCCCTTGCCAAATGCCAGGAACTCCGCCAGTGTCAGCGCCACCTTTGGCGTCACCACACGCTCGATGGCCGGATCATCCGCCAGATTGAGAAACATCGCGACACGAGAGAGAGAACCGGCACTTGAGAAGGCGTCACGGAAAAAATCCGCCACATCGTGCTTCACGCCCAGTGCCGCGAAGACGATGGCAAACTGCTCGTTGCGGCCGCCGCTGAGCAACCCAGCCTGGCGCACGATCTGGGCAGCAATCAGGTCGTGGGGCAGACCGTTTCCCGAGAAGATCGGTAGCTTCTGGCCCAGTACCAGCGTGTTCATCCCATCGATCGCCGAGATGCCTGTCAGGATGGCGTCCTGCGGATATAGGCGGGCCGTAGGGTTCACGGGTTGCCCGTTGATGTCGGCCCAGTCCTCTGGCAGTGGGTCGGGCTGACCATCAATCGGGTTCCCCAAGCCATCGAATACTCGCCCCAGCATCTCTTCGGCTACCGCAACATGCATGGGCCGCCCGTAGAAACGAACCTTCGTATCAGCCATCGAGAGTCCCGAGGTACCCGAGAAGACCTCAATTACGGCCAGGTGCTCGCCAGCTTCCAGAACCCGTCCACGCCGTACATCGCCATCGGGTCCCTCAACATCGACAACCTCGTCGTAGCCGACACCAGACGCGCCCTCGACCACAACCAACGGCCCGTTGATCCTGGCGAGTCCGCTGACCTCTTGACCGGCCGTCAGACCTGTTTCATTCATGGGTATCGTCGCTCCAACTCAGCCATCTCCGAAGCCAGGGCCTGCTCGATCGAGGCCAGGGCGCCCACCGTCTCCCCCTCAGTAGCTTCGTTTGGCACCGTCTGTTTGATGCGCACAATTCGCTCCACTGCGGGCAGGTCCCGGACAAGCATGATGGGGCACCCCTTGCCGATCAGGCGTGCGGCAAGGTCGTGGAATGCCAGGACCAACCTCAGCATTCCGACCTGTTTGCCAATGGTCGTATACGTGTCAACGTCATCGAGCGCGCTCTGCTGCAACACCCCCTCACGCAGCAAGCGCGCCGTCTCGAGCACCAGTCGCTGGTCATCGGGCAGGGCATCGGCACCGATGAGCTGCACGATTTGCCGCAGATGGTCTTCGCGTTGCAGGATCTCCAGAGCACGCTCGCGCAACCCGTGCCACTCGGCCGCTCCGTGGTCCGACCACCAGGCAGCCAGATCGTCTACGTACTGGCTGTAGCTCCTCAACCAGTTGACCGCTGGGAAGTGACGCTCGGATGCCAGGTCCTTGTCCAATGCCCAGAAGCTGCGCACAAAGCGGCGCGTGTGTTGTGTGACGGGCTCCGAGAAATCACCGCCGGGAGGGCTTACCGCGCCGATCAGGCTGACCGATCCCCGATCCCCACCCAGCGTGGTCACGCGACCTGCCCGCTCGTAGAATTCGGCTAACCGTGCAGGCAAGTAGGCAGGGAAACCCTCCTCGGCTGGCATCTCCTCAAGTCGTCCCGAGATCTCACGAAGCGCCTCAGCCCACCGCGATGTGGAGTCTGCCATCATCGCAACATCGAGGCCCATATCGCGGTAGTATTCCGCCAATGCCACTCCAGTGTAGATACTAGCCTCGCGCGCTGCAACTGGCATGTTGGACGTGTTGGCGATCAGGATTGTCCGTTCCATAAGCGGACGACCACTCTTTGGGTCAGTCAGCTCAGGGAACTGGCGCAGCACGTCCGCCATCTCGTTGCCACGCTCACCACACCCGACGTAGATGATCACATCAGCATCGCTCCACTTGGCAACCTGGTGCTGCAAAACGGTCTTTCCCGCACCGAAACCACCGGGGATCGCCGCGGTCCCGCCCTTGGCCAGAGGAAAGAACGTGTCCAGGACGCGTTGCCCCGTAACGAGCAGCTCAGTAGGGCGTAGGCGACTGCGATAGGGTCGCGGTGTCCGGACGGGCCACCGTTGTAGCATCGTCAGCCTGTGCTCGCCGCGGTCATCGGCAATCACCGCGATCTGATCGTCCAGCGTGTAGGCCCCCTCGGGCGCGAGCCACGTCAAACGTCCCGATAGGTTCGGGGGCACCATGACCTTATGACTGATGAGAGGTGTCTCTGGAACGGTGCCCAGCACGGCGCCTCCCGACAGCAACGACCCTTGAGGCGCTACGGGCGTGAACTGCCAACGCTGCCTCCGGTATAGCGGCGTCAACTGGATTCCGCGCCCGATGAACACGCCGCTTCGCCGCTCCATCACGGGTAACGGGCGCTGGATGCCATCGAAAATGCTCGAGAGCAGGCCTGGCCCCAATTCCACAGACAGCGATGCACCGGTTCCGTACACTGCTGTCCCCGGGCGTAGGCCCGACGTCTCCTCGTAGACCTGGATGGTGATGTCCTGGTGATCGAGTCCGATCACCTCACCCACCAGATGCTCAGGGCCCACCTGGACCACCTCATACATCTTGATCCTTGACGATCCCCGGGCACGGACGACCGGGCCGTTAACCCATACCAGATCGCCCACACGCCGCAACTCAACCTCGGTACCGATCATGGCTGTTCTCCCACAAGGATGCGGTAGACCGGCGACCTGAGAGCCGAGCGCATCCGCGCCAGGCGGCTCTGCAACGTGTTGTCATATCGTAGATGGCCGTCAGGCGACTCTACGACGACACCGGTGCCACCCAACAGCGGCTGACCGATCACCACCTGGCAGCCCGTCCGTTCGCTGATACGGTCCAGAAGCTTGCCATCCGAATCCGCTGATTCCAGCGCTGCCATCGTCTCGGGGTCGGCGCGGATCACGAGTTCAGGTGCACGCAGGTGGGCGATCGCGTCCTCGACAAGGTCGACAGCAATGGTTGGGTAGTGCGGCAAGCCCGAGGGAGTCTCAAATACCTCCGCCGCCCGGGCGAAAACCAGATCCAGCACCGACTCACGGGCGCGCACCTTGAGCGCCTGCGCGTCCAGCTCAGCCGCGCCCACGGTCTCCTGCCGGATGCGCGACGCCTTCAACCTGGCCGCTTCGAGCAGACGGGCGGCCTCCTCGGCCGCCTGCGCTTGTGCCTCGGACCGGATAGCCTCTGCGCGAGCCTGCGCTTCGCTGGCGATCCGCTGCACGTTGCGCTCCGCCTCACGCGTGATGGCCTGTCGCAGTCCTTCCATATCTTGCTTCATACCTTTACTCCGATCGAACGCCTGAGGGCTTCGGTGATAGAGGGTCTTCCGGGCAGGGGCCCCTCGGGCCCCGGTATCTCGACAATTAGCGGGATCTCGCTGCGCGCGGTCAGTGCATCGATCCGCGCCCGCGCCAACTCAGCTACATCCTGTGTAACCAGGATAATTCCCACGTCAGGCGCCGCCAACCCACGGTCCAGTGCACGGTTCAGGGCCTCGGCGGTCTCTACCACTTCGCCCTGCACACCGGTCAGCGCAAAACCCCAGACCGCTGGCGCAGACCCCACCATCAGTACCCGCATGGACGCCTATCCGAGGATGATGAATGCGATGATCAAGCCGTAGATCGCCACACCCTCGGCCAGGCCTACGAAGAGCAGGGCACGACCGAAGATCTCCGGCTTCTCAGCGACGGTGCCCACTGCTGCCGAGCCGACAGCCGCGACGGCATAGCCTGCGCCCAGCGAACCAACGGCTACGGCCACGGCCGCACCAATGTAGGCCATGGGATCGCGCGCATCGGCGGCCTGCCCCAGAGCAGATGCCGCAGCAGCTTGGGGAGCGAAGAGCCACGTCAGTCCCACACCGACCATCGCCAGAGCAACGATCAGGTTAAGAGCACCTAATCCCAACACAGTGTCTCGTGTCATCTGCCTCATACCGCGGTGCCGCTGCGCCAACAGAATCACTGCAGGCACCACAGGGATCAATCCCGCAATCAACGCCACCATGATCTCCATCTCGTATCTCCTTCTTCCTTCTCTCGCCTTGATCGCCTAACGCCCCTCAACCTTTGCCAGCGACAACGGCCTGAAGGGCCGGCCGCCAGCAGTGAAGAACTTGCTGAAGAACTCGTAATACTCCAGACGAAGCGTCTGGATGCCAACAATCATTCCCTCGAAGCCGATCACGACCAGGTTTCCCAGTGCAACCACAATCCAGTAACCGATTGACTTCCCCGGATCCACCATCTCCGCTAGGATGAAGACAACCAGGCTGAGGGCACCGTGAGCCACAGCGAATGCCCCCATACGGACATAGGAGAGCGTATTGCTCATCAGGCTGAGCACAGTCTCAAACAACTCAAAGAACCCCTCGACGAGTCCCATGCCGAGATCGGCCCGCTTGAAGCCATGCCCCTCCACCAGTGGTTTGAGCCGCTCACTAAGCCAGATCACGATTGCGGTCACGAACGCCACTGCCGCCAACGCACCGACAGGCATCGGCAGTTCAGCGTTCAAGACACCCGCGCCGAGCCCGACGAGCGACCAATAGAAGAGGATGCCCACAAGACCGTTGCGGTCGAGCAATACATCCCCCCAACGTCGCCGCAATGCCGCGCCGACGACGTTGAAGCCCATGCCCAGGGTGAGCACGCCAACACCAAAGATCACTGAAGCCAGTAGGATATCCGTAGTCTGCTCCAGTGGCCGCAGCCAGAGGGCATCGATAACGTCCTCAAAGCCAAACAGGCTGCCATAGAGACACCCAAAGAGCGTCGCAACGACTCCGCAGGCAACAATGACAGTTCCGAATCCGGCCATACTGCGCAGGGCTCTGACCCTACGGCTGAGCAACAGCGCTCCCAGGGCCACAAGCAGGAGGCCGTGCCCGACATCCCCGAACATCACACCAAAGATGAGAGGGAAGGTCAATGTCAGCAGCAATGTTGGGTCGAGCTCCTCGTAGTTGGGATAACCGTAGATCGTCACCAACTGCTGGAATCCCCGCGTCAGCGGTGGATTGGAAAACTGGAAAGGTGCTACGGCCCGCTCCTGCACCGTAGGCTGTGCGACTTCAATCGTAGTCTCTGGCGATACGGCTACCACGGATCTGCGCAAGCGCTCCACGCCGGGCTCTGGTACCCACCCTGAGAGCAGGTACGAGTAGCGGAACTTTCGGAACCCGGCGATGGTCTGCGCCAGAGTCAGGCTCGCCTGCACACGCCAGTGCAGGTGGCGCAGCCGCCGGATACGCGTCGCATGCAGATGGTGCAGCGTCTCCTCCAACGACAAGATGTGTTCGCGTGCCCTTGTGATACCTTCCTCCAGAGCCTCCAGCACTTCGGCGGGCGTGCCCTGGTACTCGTCGGGCAGTTCCGCCACAGTGAGGTACGCACTCCGTGCAGCTCGCATCAGGATCTCGGCATCGCGCTTCATCCCAAACAGGATCACTGTGGCGAGCCCGTCGCGCTCGCCAAACCTGACGAGTGTGGACGGGATGTGCTCGAGGCTGGCCTGAAGCCGTGCCACGTTGTCCACCGGCATCGAGCCGAGGATAACATACAGATACGTCGTGTTCCTCAGGCGCTGCAGGTCAACGCCCAGCCCATAGAGGGGAACGACCTGACTTCGCGTCCTGCTCAGGCTCTCCAGCTTCCGGCGGGCGTCCTGGAGTTCCTGCACAGGGCCCTTCACCTCGCGCTCGATCGTGTCGACATCGCGCGCGACCGTATCCGGATCGATCCAACGAAGCGCCTCGGCAGGTGGTGAACCGGCGTCTACCGCCAACAGCTCCATCACAGACGAGATCCGTTGTGCCAGGGCCGCGTAGACCGTAGCCTGCTGGTCCCACGCGTTGGCCTGGGAGACACTCGATTCACCTGGATTACGAGCATCTACTTCAAACGTCCCCGATTCAGCAAGCGATTCGGTTACGGCAACGATATCGTGCTCAGGGACAACGAGCTCAACCCTGATCATCGACTGGGATCGGAACATACGACCTCCCGAGCATCCGGAATATGAGAGACAGCACCAAGCTGCATACCACAGACTCCTACGCTTGCGGCGTCAGCAGTAGCGGCGCAAAGGCGGAGGCCGGGGTGCGTGCTGCCTTGGCCTCGATCAACAACGTCACGTCTCGGACCTCGTACTCATTTAACAGGACGTAAGCCAGCGGCAGCCCAATATGGAACGGCGACCCAATGAACATCCGGCGACAGCGGGCGATCAACAACCGCAACAGCGCCTGTTCAAGCTTACCCAGCTCCTCGCCTGTAGAAAACAATGCTCCCCGCAGTGACTCGCGAAGCTCCGGATAGGCCCGGAATACCGCCTGCGCGCTATCGCCACCGCGCGCGACGAGCCTTATGTCATCGTCCCTGACCTCATAGCCCATGGGCAAGGTATAGTTGATGATCTCAGCCTCCGACAGGTGATGGTAGACCCGGAACCGTAACGCCCACAGGAGGTTATCGATGTCCAGCACCATCCCAATCGTCATCAAAGCCGTCTCACGGTCTTGCTTTCCCAGGCCGAGGACTGCGTCCCACAGATTGCGCCGGTACCCAAGATCGAGTGCCACCTCAAGAGGGAACAGGCTACGTTCTTCTTCATAGCGTGTAAGGGCATGGTCCAAGAGGCTGTGGTATTGGGTGCCTTTTAGCACATTGACGGCTCCGCTCACGCTTCCGGAACGCACCATCTTCTCCAGTTGCGCAAGCGTGACCTCCACGTAGCGGGGCATCGGGTAGAGCAGATGCAGCACCTGGTCCCAGGTAGCGCCGGCCTCCACACCGCGCAGAGCAACGCGGATGTTGTCTACCTCGTAGTGGTGCCACAACGCCGCGAGGACCGACCGAGCGCGCGAGGGGCTGACCCTGATCAGCTTGGCGTAGACTTCTGCGAGGTGAAAACGTATCTGATATGCGGCGCGCCGCGGCGTCAGGAGCGACCGATCCACCTGGAGCGTGGCGCCGTACACAGTCTTCGACAACAGCGCCAGGACACCATCGTAGTCTGGTGCTCGGATAAGGTCTTCCCACTGTGCCTGCGACAACAGGTCAACATAGAGGGCGCGGACCGTCGCCTGAGTAAGGGCGTATGCCTGCACGCCCATCCCGATGGCCATGCCGTCTACTCGCGCCTTGTCACCCGATCAACCACAAAGGCCACGGCCGCGTCGATGTGCGCTTGCGCCCGGTCTCGGAAACTCTGGGCGTCATCCTGCGCCTGTGCTAACACACTATCGCTTGCGGCTGTGGCTTCCGTCTGGCTGTCGGTCAGGATTTGGTCAGCACGCGCCTTCGCTTCTTGTAGGGCCTGTGTGCGCAACTCCGCAGCCTCGGCCTGTGCCTGGGCAATAAGCGCATTCGCTTCTGCCTGTGCACGAGCCTGCGCCTCCGCTGCGTCGCGCTCAACTGCCAGGATCGCCTCAACGATCTCCTGCGTCATCGCTATACCCTCCTCCAGTCCTCTCCGTGGCCTTCTACTCCTCGAGGGGCAGGTGAATCGGGGCACCTGTCGACGGGGACGTCACAACGGGTAATTATAGCACGACTCCCGGGAAACCTCCAACCGGTACGCGGCCCGGGGTGTCCGTCAGATTTCCGCATCATTAGTGGCAAACACGGCCAGACTTGGGCAGGCGCTCCCTGCGTAGGG
>JAKJAE010000054.1 GCA_022707665.1 Chloroflexota bacterium | reverse complement strand
AGCTGCTCGCCGAAAGTGGATGTGTGTTCTACTGAACATCAGACACGAGTAGTCCGAGACGGAGACGCCACCGTTATCAGGGCGTAGGACATCGCGCGATACGATGATCGGGCCGTGTCCGAAACAAGTGAGGCTGGCTTGACTCAACGACGCGCTCTCCGAGCGCGTTTTTCATTGGGGCAGAAGGCCTAACGAGGGTGGCACCACGGGCATTCCAGCGCTCGTCCCTTTTGGGGACGGGCGTTTTTTGTTTCCAACCGGAGAGAGAAGGAGAGAGTATGAACGAGACCAGGAAACGAATCCTGACGGGCGATCGCCCCACCGGGAAGCTGCACCTGGGTCACTATGTGGGGAGCATGAAGAACCGCGTGGCACTGCAGGACAGCTACGAGTGCTATTTCATCATCGCGGACCTCCACACGCTCACCACCAAGGCGGAGAAGGAACACCTGGCCGAACTCGACGACAACATCTACAACGTCGTGCTCGACTACCTGAGCGTGGGCATCGACCCCGAAAAGAGCGTGATCTTCCTGCAGTCGGCCATCCCCGAGGAATACGAGTTGGCCCAACTCCTGGGGAATCTGGTCACGCTGCCCCGGCTCACGCGGCTGCCGAGCATCAAGGATATGGCGCGCGCCGCCAACATGGACGACGAGACCGTGCCCTTTGGTCTGATCGGCTACCCGGTTCTGCAAGCCGCGGACATCCTGCTCCCGCGCGCTCACCTGGTTCCCGTGGGCAAGGACAACGAGGCACACGTGGAGATCACGCGCGAGATCGCGCGCCGCTTCAACCATATGTACGACGTAGAGATCTTCCCGCTGCCCGACGTCCTGATCGGCGAGGTGCCCACCCTCATCGGCACCGATGGCCAGGCCAAAATGAGCAAATCACTCGGCAATGCAATCCTGCTCTCCGATGACCCCAAAACGGTCGAGGAGAAAGTGCGTGGGATGTACACCGACCCCAACCGCATCCGCGCCGACGTCCCCGGCAAGGTCGAGGGCAACCCCGTCTTCATCTACCATGATGCCTTCAACCCGAACGTCGAAGAGGTCAACGACCTGAAGGAGCGCTACCGGCTGGGCAAGGTCGGTGACGTCGAGGTGAAGCGCAAACTGGCCCGCGCCATCAACGCGTTCCTGGATCCGATCCGCGAGCGCCGTGCCGCCTATCTCTCCAGGCCCGGGCTGGTCGAAGAGGTGCTCGTCGAGGGCACGCGCCGGATGCAACGAGAGGCCGAGGTGACACTCGGCATGGTCTACGACGCAATGGGAATGGCAGGCCCCCGGCTGCGCCGTGTGCTACAGGGCAAGTCCAGCACCTTCCGCCTTCAGGCAGAGGCATAGGGCAGCGCAGGCACCCACTGCAAGCCCCAAGGAGCATCCTATGTACATCACGAGTGTGCGACTGTTCACCGACCACTACCCGACGGCCCGCTACTATCCGTTCAACGTGCCGGTGCTGCGGACCACATCGCAGATCACGTTCCAACGCCCCGTAACCTTCTTCGTCGGGGACAACGGATCGGGCAAGTCGACGCTGCTGGAGGCCATCACACGCAAGTGCGGGGTGCACACCTGGGACCAGCCGAAGCGCCACATCGCCCACGAGAACCCCTACGAGACGCGCCTCGCCGACTTCATCGAGGTGGTCTGGGGCGAGGAACGCGTGGCAGGGTCGCTCTTCAAGGCGGAGACCTTTCGCGACCTTGCGGACTTCCTGGATGACGTTGCCGTGTGCGACCCCGGGCGGCTCCAGTACCACGGCGGCAGGATGCTCAACACGCTCTCCCACGGTCAGGGAATGCTGGCCTATTTCCGCGGGCGATTCGGCCGCAAGGGGCTCTATCTGCTGGACGAACCCGAGGCAGCGCTCTCTCCGAAGAGCCAGGTGACGTTCCTCGAACAGATAGAGGCGTATGCCGCCACAGGCCAGGCCCAGTTCATCATCGCAACCCATTCACCGATCCTGCTCTCCTTGTCTGGAGCACAGATCTACAGCTTCGATGGTCCCAGAGTCCAGGAGGTGCGTTACGAGGAAACGGAGCACTATCAGGTGTACCGGCAGTTCTTCGCCACTCGACGGTCTACAGCACCGGCAGAAGGACGCCACCGTGCGCAGGAAGCGGCCACAGAAGAGGGGGACGCCGGCGTATCGCTGCCCGCCCTGGCCGTTGCAGAGTCATCCTGAGTAGCCAGTTCATACCCAAAAGAAGGAGGAGCAACAATGAAGCAGTACAAGTACCTACTCTCCGAGAAGGACATGCCGACGCAATGGTACAACATCCTGGCGGATATGAAGAATCCCCCGCCGCCGTACCTGCATCCGGCAACGCTGAACCTGATGACGCCCGACGATCTGGCGTCGGTCTTCCCTACGGGATGCGTCGCGCAGGAGACCAGCCGCGAGCGCTTCATCGACATCCCCGAGGAGGTCCAGGACATCTTCAGGATGTATCGCCCGACACCACTCATCCGTGCGCACCGATGGGAGAAGGCGCTCGACACCCCAGCGAAGATCTATTACAAATGGGAGGGAGCCAGCCCTACCGGCAGCCACAAGCTGAACACGGCGATCGCCCAGGCCTACTATGCCAAGCAGGAAGGGCTGACGGGCTTCGCGACCGAAACCGGTGCCGGTCAGTGGGGGTGTGCACTCAGTCTTGCCGGATCGTACTTCGGCCTGAAGATCAAGGTCTTTATGGTCGCTGTCTCCTACCGCCAGAAACCCTATCGCCGCGTGATGATGGAGACATGGGGCGGCGAGGTGGTGCCCAGCCCAAGTGCCGAGACGCACGCCGGACGCGCGATGCTCGAACAGGACCCCGATACGCCGGGGAGCCTGGGTATGGCGATCAGCGATGCGCTTGAGTACGCGATGACCCACGACGGGTACAAGTACTCGCTTGGAAGCGTGGTCAACTTCGTGTTGCTCCACCAGACCATCATCGGGCTGGAGACGATGAAGCAACTGGAGATGGCGGGCGATAGCCCGGACATAGTGATCGGCTGTGCCGGCGGCGGCAGCAACGCCGCGGGCCTGATCTATCCCTTCATGCGCCACAAGCTGACGGGCGAGACGCCCAACCTGCGTGCGATCTTCGTCGAATCGACGGCGTGCCCGAGCATGACCCGCGGCACCTACGCCTACGACTGGGGTGATACAGCCAAAACCGGCCCGGTGACCAAGATGCACACCGTGGGCCATGGCTTCGTCCCGGCCCCCGTTCACGCCGGCGGGCTGCGCTACCACGGCATCGCGCCGACGATTTCGTCGCTGCTGAACGACGGGATGGCCGAGGCGCGGGCCTATCACCAGAACGCCGCGTTCGAAGCCACGCTCAGCTTCAGCAACGCCGAAGGTACGATCCTGGCGCCCGAGACGGCCCATGCCGTCCGCGCCGCCTATGACGAGGCGCTGGCGTGCAAGGAAGCGGGGGAGTCAAAGGTGATCGTCTTCAACGCCAGTGGCCACGGGCACTTCGACCTCGCTGCCTACGATGCCTACCACCGGCGTGCACTCGACGATTACGAACTCGAAGAGGCCAAGCTCGCCGCGGCGTTGGAAGGGCTGCCCAACGTCAAGTAACGCTTCACACGGCTGGAAACGAAAAGTGCCGGGGACGGCGCCGCAGACGGCGCTGTCCCCGGCACTTGGGTTCTACCGAACCAGAAGTCTATTCGCCGACCGTCGCGAGCCGCCGCGTCTGGTCATCGAGCGATAGCGCCTCGATGAACGAGTCAATATCGCCGGCCATCACGCCGGCCAAATTGTAGGACGTCATCCCGATCCGGTGGTCGGTCACACGGTTCTGAGGAAAATTGTAGGTGCGGATCTTCTCGCTGCGGTCGCCCATCCCCACCTGCGACCGGCGCGCCTGCTCGAGCTCGGAGATCTGCTTCAATCGCTCGATCTCATAGAGCCGGGCGCGCAGCACGCTCATCGCCCGCAGCTTGTTCTGCGTGAGCGACCGCTCGCTCTCGCACGTGACCACCATGCCGGTGGGCTTGTAGAGGATGCGCACCGCCGTATCGTTCTTCTGCATATGCTGGCCACCCGGCCCCGAGGAGCCGTAGTTGGTCATCTCGATGTCATTCGGATTGATGTTGATCTCGACCTCGTCGACCTCGGGCAGGACCGCCACCGTCACCGTGGACGTGTGAATGCGCCCGCTCGACTCCGTCGCCGGCACCCGCTGCACCCGGTGGACGCCGCTCTCGTACTTGAGCCGCGAGTAGGCGCCCTTTCCCTCGACCGCGAAGATCACCTCTTTGTAGCCGCCGATGCCGGTGCGGTTCTCGGAGATGATGTGCGTCTTCCACCCCGACTGCAGCTCGGCATAGCGGGTGTACAACCGGAACAGCTCGGCGGCAAAGAGCCCCGCTTCATCGCCGCCGGCGCCGGCACGGATCTCGACGATGACATCGCGCTCATCGCGCGGGTCCTTGGGCACCAGCAGCAGGCGCAGTCTGTTCTGCAGAGCCTCGCGGCGCTCGACGAGCGTCGCCAACTCGTCCTGGGCCAGCTCACGCAGGGCCGGATCGTTGTCCTCCAACATCGCCTCGGCGCCATCGATCTCCTCGAGGACGGTGCGGTACTCGCGGTAGATGGTCACGGTCTCCTCGAGCTCCGACCGCTCGATCGCCAGGTCAGTCACCTTCTCGTAATCCTGGGCGATATCCGGATCGGCCATCAGGCGCGTCAGCTCCTGATACCGCTCCTCCAGCACCCCCAGCCTTTCCAGCATCTTCTGCGTATCCACGTGCACCTATCCCTTTACGGACATGACAGACGGCCCGTCCACGCGGGCCGTCGCTGTTTGAGTGAAGTGGGCCCACCAGGATTCGAACCTGGAACCGACCGGTTATGAGCCGGTTGCTCTAACCGTTGAGCTATGAGCCCCGAAAGAGCGGGCGACGGGAATCGAACCCGTATCTTTAGCTTGGAAGGCTAAGGCTCTACCATTAAGCAACGCCCGCATGCAGCCGCATTATACCACAGGCCCAATGCGTGACAACGCAGTGCCGAAACGCGCAAGGGGGGAGAGCTTCCCTTGCGAGGGTTTCCGCACCCTCGCAAGGGTTCTGCGCTCCCTGTTGCGCCTGTGCCGGAACCCCTCGCAAGGGTTCTGCCCTTCCCACGTCGCCGGCATCAGAACCCCTCGCAGGGTGCCGAAACCCTGCGAGGGGGAGAGCTTCCCCTGCGAGGGGAAGGAAACTCATCCAAGCTCCTCGAGGTATTCCCGCAGGTTGTGGCGGACCGCATAGGCCGCGGCCTCCGCCCGGTTGGTCAGATCCAGCTTCGACAGGATGCTGCTGACGTAATTACGGACCGTGCCCTCGCCGAGGAAGAGCTCCTTGGCGATCTCCTTGTTCGTGTGTCCCTGCGACACCAGCCCGAGGACCTTGAGCTCCTGTTCGGTGAGGTCCTTGAAGGACGCGGCCTGCTCCTGGCGGCCCGCCTCACGTACCCGCTCGAGCACGCGCTGGGTCACCGCGGGGTCGAGCAACGCATCGCCACCGCCCACGCGCCGCACGGCACGCACGAGATCCTCGCCCCCTCCCTGCTTGAGGACGTAGCCGGCGGCCCCCGCCTCGATGGCCTCGAACAGCATCTCATCCTCAGCAAAGGACGTCAACATCAGGACGTGGACATTCGGGAGCTTCTGCTTGATCTCGCGGCAGGCATCGATCCCGTTCTTGCCGGGCATGCGGATGTCCATCACCACGACGTCAGGATTATGAAGCACCGTCTTCTCCACGGCCTCTTCCGCCGATCCCGCCTCGTCGACAACGGTGAAGTCAGGCTGGTTGCTCAACAGCGTCCGCAATCCCAACCGCACAATCTCGTGGTCGTCCACCACCAGGATCCTGTAGGTCATTGGCCACCTCACGAATACGGTACCGTCAGATCGAAGGTCACGCCCGCTCCGGGCGCGCTCTCAATGCGCAGGGTGCCGTCGAGCAGACGCGTCCGCTCGCGGATGTTGCGCAACCCATAGCCTTTGCTGATCAGCAGCTTCTCCATCCCGACCCCGTCATCCGAGATCACCAGGTTGAGGCTGTCGGTGTCATAAGTCAGCCGCACCCGGACCCAGCGCGCCTGTGCGTGCTTGGCCGTGTTGGCCAACGCCTCGCGCACGATCTGCAGGATGTGCCGGCGACGGGCCATCGAGTGAATCGGGCGCACCGCTCCCACCACCTCAAACTCGGTCTGCAGCAGCGTATTGACATGGAAGTCGCGCAACAGGTGCTCTATGCCCGGTTGGAGATCGTCATCGGGCATATCGCTGCGCAGATCGAAGATATAGCGCCGGATATCCTGGATCGTGTAATTGAGATTGTCGATCACCCGGCCCACCTGTCCCTGCGCCCGGTCGGGATCGGTGTGAATAACCGGGATAACGCTCTCCAGCAACAGGCCGGCGGCATAGATCGACTGGATGATGCCGTCGTGCAGATCGCGTCCGATACGCTCGCGGTCCTCCGCCATCGCCTGCAGCCGCTCCACGTCCTCAACCCACGTCTCGACCTCGTGCTGGATCGTCGTCAGCGAGCGCACCAGCCCGACCGTGATGCCCAGGCCCACCGCAGCCCATACCCAGCCCGTCACCGCCGAGTCGATGAGGTGGAAACCGAACAGGCGCGAGACCGGCCTGTCGACCCCGGGCACCATCACCAGGTTGAGCAACCCAAACGTCGCCATCGTGATCTCGATGAGGCGCAGGGCCGGACGGATCCGCGCCCGCAGCATGCCATCGAGCGATTGATAGCTCTGGCGGCGCAGGCCGATCGCGGTCAGCACTCCCCCGGGGAAGGCCAGCAGATAGCGCGCCAGCACCTCGGTCGTACGCACTACCACGTTCTCATCGACGTGGAAGCCCCACAACGCCAGCACGTAGGCAGACAGCGAGATCGCGCTCAGGGCCAACCACAGCGTCCGGCTACGTCTGCGGTAGGTCTCCTCCGACATAAACGTCTGGAGCCCAAAGACCAGGAGGCCGATGTAGGCGGACACCAGGACGATGGGGGGCACGACCACGGGCAGGAGCCGCCCGGCGGGCAGCAGCATCGCGAGGATCTCATACCAGGCATACAGCGCCTCGCCCATCGCGAACCCGCCCAGCCAGCCCAGGTGCCGGGCCAAGGAGATCCGGCGGCTGCGGTAGTGCAGGAAACTCACGGTCAAGCCCAGGGTGAAAAACACCAACCCGTGGCTAAAATGGCCCAGCACCGCCGCTATCGTCATCGCCCCACCTTAGGGTCCGCATCTCCGAATGCTCAAGATGCCGGTAGGTGCAGTATACCACGCGCGCGGGGACGGGCCAGACGCGCAGGCCAAGGCTCAGGGCTATCGCGCCGCACGGGGCTTAAACGGGAGGCGGCTGCCGATGCGGTGCAGCACCGGATCGCGGACCACGACGGCTCCACCGATCTGCGGCTGGACAACGGCAACCCGGTAGCCAGCATAGGCTCGTGCGAGGCTGGCCCACAGCCATTGGGGTAGCTTGCCACAGAGAATGACGGTGGGCGCGGCAATGTCGGGAACGTGCAGACCCTGCACCTCGGCACGGTCCACATAGGCATCGCGCAGCCCAATGTCCAGCCGCGCTGTCCCATCGCGGTCTGTGACCACCACAGTGACCGGCGCGCCCGAATCGGGCATGCCTGCCGCAAGATCCGGTGCGCGCACCCACCCACAGCGCACGTCGAAGAGGTAGAAGGGGGCTGGAAAGGCATGGGCCGCGATCGCCGCATAGAGCCAGTTGGGCCCGCGCCCATAGACGGCGAGCGGCTCGCCCTCCGGCAAATAAGCCAGCACCCTGGGCAACACCTCGGAGGGCCAGGCCAGTGGGTGAATCGCCAGCGTCCGCGCAAGCGCCGCCAGATCGATCGCAAGCTCGACCGGCGCCGTCGCCAGATGATGGCGAGCGAGGCCCGCACTTGCGGCCCCTCCGCCCGCGTCCCGCGCTCCAACCCCGCCAGCGTGCCCGTGATGATCGGTGCATCGCCTTCGAGCACACTCACGCCATCCAACACCGAGTCGAGATCCGCCAGCAGCACCAACCCGTGGCGCCCGAAGCGCTGTGACCACACACGGTGCGCCGCGACATCTCGCGCGAGTGCCCCACCAGTCATACACTGCCGCACGAGCAGGATCGCGTGAGTGCAGACATCGAGGGCGGCCTCCTGGTCGGGCGTCGGCATCCCACCCAGGTCGACGACGAGCGGGAGATGGCGCCGGGCGATATCGCGCACCAGGGGAGCCAGCCACGCCTCGCTCCCGGCCCCCTTGCGACGGAAGGACCGCACCGTCTCGGGATCACCCTCCAGGAACCAATCGCCTTCGCCATCGGGAGGATACGCTCGAATGACGTAGTGATCCACATCCAGGGCGCGCAAGGCCTGCGTCAAGCTATAGACGAGGACGGACTTACCGCTGTGAGGCGGGCCACCGATGGCCACCGCTGGCAAAGGGTTGTAGGCCATTTGCCCCCCCGTCGAAGCGCTCGTATCATATGCGCTGCAGGTCATAGTCATCTCTCAGTGTTGTTGAGGGAAGTGCTCCTGAAAGCAGATGAGATGTCCACATCGGTCGCGCTGGTGACGCTGGGCGGCCAGGCGCAGGTTGTCACCTTCGCCCTTGATGGGTTGCTCGCGGCCGGGCATCATGTCTCGCGCCTGCTGGTACTGCACGTGGCGCCCCACGAGCCGCGGGTGCGACGGGCGTTGAGCCAACTCACGGCCGAGTTTGCCGGCGATCGTTACGTTGGTCAGCCGTTGCAGTTCCGCCACGTGCCGGTGCTGGCCGGCGGGCGCCAGGTTGCCGGCCAGCCGCTGGCTGCCGGGCAACCGCTGATTGCCGGGCGACCCTTGGTCGCCATTACCAATGAGCAAGAGGCAGCCGGGGCCTGGGCTTTCGGGCGTGACTTGTTGGCCGGGCTGAAGCAGGAAGGCGTGCAGGTCCATCTGTGTCTGGCCGGCGGACCGCGCATTCTGGCTCTGACGCTCACCAGCGCCGCGGCGCTCTACTGCGACCACCACGACCGGCTCTGGCATCTCTATACACCCCCCGACTTCCTGGCACAAGCCCGCGATGGCGCGATCCTGCACGCTCCGGCGGAGGCCGGGGTAACCCTCGTGCCGGTGCCCCTGGTGCCCTGGGGGGCCTACCTGCCGGGGCTGCGGGCGCTGGTGGCCCCGGGAACGGCACCAGCGCTTGCTCCCGCCGACGCCGCGGCCTGCAACGCCGTATGGGAGCGCCTGACGGCGCGGCAACAGGACGTCGTGCGCGTGCTCGCCCATGGGATGCTCCCTCAGGAAGCCGCCGATGCGTTGGGCATCTCGCTCAAGACACTCGATACCCACAAGACCCAGATCCTGGCGGAGTGCCGGGTCGCATGGAAGTTGGCGGATGACGCCCATCTGACCTATCACTTTCTTCGCGAGACGTTCGGGTCGTGGTTGCGGGACACCCCCGCCCCTTAGAGTATGCTGAGCATACCAGAAGAGGCCGCGGCCCACATCGGAGAAAACTCCGAGATGGATTCAGAGGAAGCCCCGATTCGCCGGTGCGCCAGATGTGCTAGGGTAAGGAACGCAGAGGCGCAGAGACACAGGGGCAAACGCGGGCGCTAAAGCACTCCGGTGCTGCGGCGCGACACAGGAGGTGCATATGGAGGAAAAGAACGAGGACGTCTACCTGGCCGCACTGGCAGGCCTGCTACACGATATCGGCAAGTTCGCGCAGCGGGCAGGGTACACCAAGGGCAGCCACACTCAGGTAGGAGGCGAGGTGGTCGCTACCTTTATCCCACAGCAGTGGCGCAGCCACCTCTATCCGGTGATGGGACACCACGACCACGAGATGGTCGACCTGGAGACGAAGCGCGTTGCCCTGGCAGATCGCCTATCGGCCCGGGAACGCTTGGACGAACAGGAACCCCAGCGCCGTCAGCTCTTATCGGTCTTGAGCCAACTCAAGCCCAAGGATGGGATGCCCAGCCCTTCGCCACGCTACTGGCCGCTGGAGCCATTGCAGCTTTCACGCGAGGCACTCTTCCCAAGGTCGGAAGTAAGCGAGGCGGAGGAATCCGCAGGCTACCGGCATCTGTGGGCGCTGTTCACCAAAGAGGTATCGGCGCTGCGCGATGCCCACACTCCTTTGGGAGACCTCGCCACATACCTGGATAGCATGCTGTTGCTCCTCCAGAGGACTACCTGGTGCATTCCCGCGGCTTATTACCGGTCGGTGCCCGACGTGAGTCTCTATGACCACAGCCGTATGACGGCGGCCCTTGCCGCGTGCCTGGTGGGCATGGAGGAGAACCAGATCGACCGCCTCCTAGGAGGACTCACCTCCTGGTACAAGGCCGGGGAAGGCACACCACCACCCGCATCGGTTGGCATACCCGTGGCGTTGCTCGTGGGTGGCGATCTGAGTGGAATTCAGGACTTCATCTACACGATTGCAGCGCGAGGGGCAACCAGCGCTCTGCGCGGACGGTCCTACTACCTGCAGCTCTTGACCGAGGCCCTTGCGCGCCGCGTGCTCAGTGGCGTTGGTATGCCACCCACCAACGTCGTGTACCAGGGAGGGGGTAACTTCTACCTACTGGTTCCACCCAATGCCGAAAATGCACTGCAGATGGTCCAACAGGAGATCAGCGACACGCTCTGGCGCCATCATGGCGGCGAGCTCTACCTTGCACTGGCCTGGCAGCCACTGACAGCGTCCGACCTCGGAGGCGGCCACATCGGCCAGGCGTGGGAGACCCTCGGACAGCAGTTGCAGCGCGCAAAGCAACGGCGCTTTGCTGAGCTCGGGCCAGGCCTGGCCAGGCTCTTTGAGCCATACGAGCGCGGTGGAAATCAGGACGGCCAATGCGATGTCTGCGGACGCGAACACATCAACATCGAACTGGAAGCCGGCGTGCGCAAGTGCCCTCTCTGTCGCGAGTACGAGGCCCTGGGCAAGGACCTCCGTCAGGCCCGGTACCTGGCGCTGGCGCTGGAGCCGAACGTCGCGTCGGCGACCCAGGATACATGGCAGAGCGTCCTTGCCGACCTCGGTATGGGCGCCTGTGTCGCCGTTCATCCTCCCAGCGGAGACGGCAGGCGCAGGTTGCTGCTGGCGCTCGACGATGACGGCCTAGCCGCGCTGTCGCCCACGGTTGACACCGCCATTGGGCGGCGCTTCCTCGTCAACGTCACACCTGTCATCACCCAGGCCGAGATCGACGACCTGCGTGGCATCGTTGAGGACTTGCCGGCTGCAGGCAGCGTCAAGCCCTTCTCCGTGATGGCCGCCCAAGCAAAAGGTGTGGCCCGGCTGGGCGTGCTGCGGATGGACGTTGACAACCTTGGACTGCTTTTCTCGGATGGTTTGGGGCCGACTGCATCGCTCTCGCGGGTAGCATCGTTGAGCTTCGCCATCAGCCTCTTTTTCGATGGCTGGGTGGGCGCCATTGCGCAGGAAATGAACGTCGAGGGCCGCAGCCAAGAGCGAGGCGACACTCTCTACACCATCTATTCCGGTGGAGATGATCTCTTTTTTGTCGGGTCCTGGGACCGCATTGCGCCGCTGGCTCAGAGGATTCGCGCCGACCTCGAAGTGTTCGCGGGGCACCATCCGGACATCCACGCGAGTGCCGGCATCGTGCTGATCGGTGGCAAGTACCCGCTCTACCAGGCCGCGAAAGATGCCGGCGACGCCGAAAGTGCGGCCAAACACCTCCGCTGGTTGGGCCGGGACGGTGTGGCGCACACGAAGAATGCCGTCACCTTTCTTAATATTCCTCTGTCCTGGGAGAGGTTTGGCCTCTCGAGGGACAGTCGCGATCTCGATACGGTCAGCGGCATGGAAGGCCACCTGGTAGACCTGCGCGAGGGCGGTGCGCCGCACAGCGTGATCCGAACTCTTCTGGCGCTCTATGCCGACTACCGCGAGGCCACTGACCGGCGGGCTGCGCAAGGAGAGGACATCAACCGCGCCGGCGAGCCCCAGGATCTCTATGGTCCGTGGCTGTGGCGCGGTTACTACCAGCTCAAGCGCGACGGCAAGCGCTATCCTGACGTGGCGGCCTTGGCGGAGCGTCTGCACGCAGACAGGTTCCACGCGCTCGAGTGGCTGGGAGTGGCAGCCCGCTGGGCCGATCTACAGCTCCGAGGTGGTACGAAAGTGCAGTTCGGGAATTCCTGAGCAACAACTCATCCGAACTCACACGGAGAGCCAAGAACGCGAGTTCCGTAACGTCATAACCTGGAGGTTACCCATGACAGAACGACAGAGTAGTCGCGGCAGCCAACC
>JAKJAE010000053.1 GCA_022707665.1 Chloroflexota bacterium | reverse complement strand
ACAGCCATCTCCTGTCGAGGGAGCTCCGTCACCTCGGGTGCCGAAGGCGTAGCCACCGGGGTGCACGCCACGATCAGAACGCTGACAAGCCCAACCGCCAGACCAAGCTTCAGTGACATGACCTGCCTCGCCATCGCCAGGGGTCCCAGCAGCAATGTCCTCCATCCCAATGAAGATGCGGCCTGACCTCAGTCTAGCCCCAATGGCTACGCTGGCAATCGGGCCGTGCGCGATTCAGTACGCACCCTGTGTCTTGCATATCCCAAGGATCGTGTAGACTGAGCCATGATCATCGAAATCACGGTGCCGACGAAAGGAAGTGAATCATGGTGGACTTGCAGTCGATCCCGGACAAGTGGCGCTGGTTCCCGGAGAGCCGCTACGGCGTCTTCATCCATTGGGGTCCCTATGCCGCATACGGACGCGGCGAGCAGGTGCTCTTCCGCGAGCACCTCGATCCGCGCGAATACGAGCAGCGCGCCTGCACGTGGAACCCTACCCACTACGATCCAGCCCTCTGGGCCGAGACGATCAAGCAGGCCGGTTTCCGCTATGGCGTGCTGACCACGCGTCACCACGATGGCTTCTGCCTCTGGAACACAGCGACGACCAACTACTCAAGTGCCGCACAGGCCCCCGGGCGTGACTTCGTCGGCGAGTTCGTCGATGCCTTCCGCGCCGCAGGACTCCGCGTAGGCCTGTACTACTCGCTCCTCGACTGGCGCATCCCCGCCTGGTTCGAAGGACCCGAGAAGAACCCCTCAGGTTGGGCAGCAGTGCGCGACTACGTCCACGCACAGGTCGATGAGCTGCTGTCGGCCTACGGCAAGATCGACGTCATCTGGTTTGATGGCGTCTGGCCCCGCTCCCGCGAGGATCTCGATGGTGACCGCCTCGTGGCGCGCATGCGGGCACTGCAGCCCGACATTCTGATCAACAATCGTCTCGGCGGCAAGGACACCGGGGACATAGGCACACCTGAGCATCACATCACCGCCGAAGACCGCCTCTGGGAATCGTGCCAGGTCACGACCTGGCGCCTGTGGGGCTATACCACCGGGGAGCGCTGGCGCGAAGCCGACCGCCTGCTCGATATGCTGTGCGAGTGCACCCACAAGGGAGGGAACCTGTTGCTCAACGTTGGCCCGCAGGCTGACGGGCAGCTTCCACCCGAGTTCATCACCCGGGCACTCGATATCGGGCGCTGGCTCAAGGTTCACGGCGAGGCCGTCTACGGCACCGATGGCGGGGATCTTACCGAGTTCATCACCCACGGCTGGCAGACCACCAAGGGCAATGTGCTCTACCTGATCTTCCGCTTCTGGGACGGCTGTCCCACGCTGCGTCTGGCGGATCTCGTCACGCCCGTGGAACGGGTCGAGCTGCTGACGACCGGACAGGTGCTGCCCTTCGAGCAGCGCGGCGAGGAGCTCTTCATTCACGGTCTCCCGCGCATCGCGCCCACCGCGCTCTTTCCCGTCATAAAGGTGACGTGCTCGAGCAAGCCAGAGGCCAACCAGTGGGGCCGCGAGCGCCTCTGGGGCGGAGATCCGCAGCGTGTCGCCGACTGGGCGCGGCAACGCGGCGAAACGCCAGCCGCTTTCAACAGCAGCAAGTAGGAATTGGGGAGCACACGCCCCCATCCCACATCACCAGAAAGGATCATCAAATGTCACGGATACCGATCGCACTGCAGCTTTACTCCGTCAGGGAGGCCTGCCAGGCTGACTTCCCCAAGACGCTCAAGGCCGTTGCTGAGATGGGCTACGAAGGCGTCGACTTCGCGGGTTACTATGGCTTCGAGGCCAAGGACATCCGCAGGATGTTGGACGACCTCGGGCTGGGCGTCGCGGGCTGCCACACCGGCATCGACACGTTGATGGGCGACGAGCTCGCCAGGACCGTCGAGTTCAACGCAACCCTCGGCAACAAGTACCTGGTCGTACCGTGGCTTCCCGAGCAGTACCGCAGTTCCCCGGAGGCGTGGCGTCGGACAGCGGATCTCTTCAATGAGATCGCGGCGAAGCTCGAGCCCTCGGGTATGGTCACCGGCTACCACAACCATTGGGAAGAGTTCACCCCATTCCCGACCGGGCAAATCGGCTGGGACATCTTCTACAGCTACACCCATCGTGGTGTCATCATGCAGATCGACCTGGGCAACGCTATGCACGGGGGTGCGGATCCTGTGTTGTACCTCAAGCGCTACCCGCGGCGCGCCACGACCATTCATCTGAAGGAGTACGCCGCCGGCAAGGAGCTGGTCATCATCGGTGATGGCGATGTGAAGTGGCACGAGGTCTTCGACGTTGTTGAAAGCCAGGGCGCGACCGACTGGTACATCGTCGAACAGGAAAACTACCCCTACCCGCCGCTCGAGTCGGCTGAGCGCTCGCTCAAGGCGCTCAAAGCGATGGGAAAGTAGGGGGAATAGAGAATCAGCAAATGACCGAATAGGCGAGTGAGCGAGAAAGCGAGCAGGCCGGGCCCGTCGTCAAACCAGGGGTGCCTGCTCGTTTCGCTCCATGCTCTGGTTGAGCCATGACCGTCTCTACCAGGCACTTGCGCGCTATGACAGGAGGTTGACCTATGCCCAAGACCTTCCAGAACCCCATCCTGCCCGGGTTCTATCCTGATCCCTCGATCTGTCGGGTCGGCGACGATTTCTACCTGATTACGTCGACCTTCGAGTTCTTCCCGGGACTACCGATCTTCCACAGTCGTGACCTCGTGCATTGGCGTCAGATTGGCCACGTCCTTGACCGTCCCGAGCAGCTCGACCTCGATGGGATCCACCCTTCTGGCGGACTGTATGCGCCAACGATCCGCTATCATGAGGGCACGTTCTATGTGATCAACACGCTGGTCGACGGGCTCGTGCAAAGAGGCAACTTCATCGTCACCGCCACCAGCCCTGGCGGCCCCTGGTCCAGTCCGGTCTGGATCGACGACGCGCCCGGCATCGATCCCTCGCTGCTGTTCGATGATGATGGGCGTCTCTGGTATGTGGGCAACCAGCACGTGTTCGAGGGTCACTACGAGGGCCACTGCGTCATCTGGCTCCAGGAGCTCGACCCCACGACCTTTCAGCTAATGGGCGAGCGGACTATCCTCTGGGATGGCGCGTTGAAGGGTGCCGTCTACGCCGAGGCCCCCCACCTGTACAGAATCAACGGCCTCTACTACTTGATGATTGCCGAGGGCGGTACCGGCCACGACCATGCCGTAACGATTGCGCGCAGCGATACCCTCACAGGGCCCTATGAACCCAACCCGCGCAACCCGATCCTCACCCACCGGCACCTGGGCCGCGACTACCCCATTGTGGGCACAGGGCATGCCGATCTGGTCGAGACCCAGTACGGCGAGTGGTGGATGGTTGCGCTGGGGATGCGCCCCTATGACGGCTATTTCTACAACCTCGGGCGCGAGACCTTTCTGGCGCCTGTACGCTGGGAGGACGGTTGGCCGGTCGTCAGCCCGGGCCGGGGACGGATCGAGGCCGAGGGCACAGTACCCAACCTCCCCGAGTGCACCTGGCCCTCACACCCAACCTGTGATCACTTTGAGCACGCCGTCTTGGGGCTGGAGTGGAACTTTCTCCGGACGCCCAGGGAACCGTTCTGGAGCCTCACAGAGCGCCCAGGGCATCTGCGGCTTCGCCTTCGCCCGGAGCGGATCACAGAGCGGGTCAATCCCAGCTTTGTTGGCAGGCGCCAGCAGCACAAGTCGTTCGCCGCACGCACGGCGCTAGACTTCGACCCGGTGGCACCACACGAGTGTGCCGGCCACGTTCTCCTTCAGAACGATCGCTTCCACCTCCGCTTTGTCTGCACCCTTGACGAGGCGGGCCAGCGCCTCGTTCGCGCAACGAAGTGCTTCAACGGAAACGAAAGCGTCCTGGGTCAGGTGGTCGTCGGCCCGGGACGGCTGTACCTCAAAGTGGAGGCGCGCGGTCAGGACTATGGCTTCTACGTCGCAACAGAGCCGGAGGCATGGCGGCCCGTCGCGGAACGCGTGGACGGACGGCTGCTCAGCACGCCGGTGGCAGGCGGCTTCACCGGCGCCTACATCGGAGTGTATGCCAGCAGCAACGGCGAGCCCAGCACGAATGTTGCCGACTTCGACTGGTTCGAGTATCTGGGCCAGTAAGCGGCTCGGGGATAAGCGTCACAGGCCACCCCGGCGGCCGTTCTGCGGCCTCCCCACAGAGAGTCCCGGTGGATTCGGCTCCGACTGAGTCGAGACCTTACCCACAGAGGCTGTCGCGCGCACGCTCACTCGCCGATCAGCGCCCGCAACTCGACGAGGATCTGGCGGATGCCCGCGAACATGTCCTGTAGGCCCGGTTGATCGTCCAGGGACACGCCGATGTCGATCGGTATCTGCACGGGCATCTCCACGGCAAAGGGAAAGTCCATCGCTACCGGCACGGTGACCGTCGTGCTTACGTCCACGCTCGTATCCACGTAGACGGTCGTGTTGACGGGAACGTTGATCCGCTGTCCACCGATGATCGGGATGTTGATCACGACGGGGACCACGCCCTGAAACGGCACGTTGCCCTGAAAGGGAACCGTACCCTGGAAGGGGAACTGGACCGTCTGGCTGATGGGCACCGTGCCCGAATAGGCGACCGTGTCGGAGAAGACGTAGCTGAATGCCACCTCGCCCATCGAGGCTTCGTCGATCTCCTGGATCGCCGCATCCACAAGCCCCTGTCCCGCTTCGCGAACCGCCAACAGGCGCTGGATCAGGAGACCATTCACGACGAGGGAGAAGACCGCCACAAGCAGCGCCCCGACAGCGATGGCAAGGGTCACCCAGAGAAGGGGGGAACGGTTGCGGTTGCGCATGTCACTAGCCTGCCCTGCTGCTGGCAGAGCCTTCCCGGGTTGGCCTCGCCCGGAAGTCTGTAGCGCTGCTTCATCAGTGGTGGGTAACGATCGCTCGGTTTGGCTCATCGCGGTCACACTACCTTGGCTTGGTTAGCTGGGCTATGCTGGTGCATCACGCAGAGGTGCACGTCGGGCAGCTACTCCGGAGCGCCGGTTCCACTCCAGAGCGATCGCGGTCGCCACAGGGTTCCTTGTGTGCTGCCACGTCTGCCGCGCGCGCCGCAAGAGCCGGCCGGGACTATTCAGACGCGCAATCAACTCCATCCTGCAGCTGCCGCGGCGTCATCTGCGCCGGCTGAAAGCAAACGTTGTCCTGCGTGTAGTAGATGTAATCGTGCGGAAAGTCCGTGTACAGCAGGCGTCCCTCAGCGACAAACCGCTCCCAAAGGGTCGTCCCGGGCGTCGGCGAGAGCACATTGACGAGCGCACAGTCCAGCTGCGCGTCCAGGACGAACTCCTCGATCTGCGGAAAAACCTCGGGCGTGTCGTCATCCAACCCAACGATGAAGCTTCCGTAGATGCCGAGACCATGCCGGTGCAGGGCCGCGATCCGGCTTCGATAGCCCTCAGAATCGCTGCCCAGGAGATTCGGCTTGCCCACGTGGGCCAGCGCATCAGCATTGAGCGTCTCCAGGCCGACGAACACATAGACACAACCAGCCCGCTTGAGCCAGGCGAGCAACTCCTCGTTATCGGCTAGGATCAGGCCGCCCTGGACCGCCAGCGGACGTCGTACGCCCCGTGCCACGAGCGCACGGCACAGCTCGATGACGCGCTGCGGCACCTGCGTGAGATTGTCGTCAGCCAGGAAGACCAGCTTCCGCGGACTGAGGGTCGCGAGCTCTTCGACCACGGCATCGACAGGGCGCACACGGTAGCGACGGTTGTAGAAGCGCCAGATCGAACAGAAGTCGCAATGCCCGGAACACCCCTTTGACGTCAGTGCGACCTCGGTGAAGTAACCCCGAGGATAGAGATCGCGCCTGGGCTGGAGGAGATCGCGTAAGCTATCAAACCCACCGTCATAGCGCCTCTGCAGAGCACCCGCCTCGACGTCAGCAAGTACCTCTCCCCAAACGCCCTCCGCCTCCCCCACGACGACGGCATCCACGAACTGCGCCGCCTCATCGGGCAATGCCGAAGCGTGCATCCCCCCAATCACAACCGCGGCTCCAGCAGCGCGGTACTGCAGTGCAAGCTCATAGGCGCGCGGTGCATTCGGGGTGAGCGCGGTCAACGCGACGACATCCGGCTTCCAGTGCAGACCATTCTCGAGGCGCAGGTTCTCGTCAATGATCCGGATCTCCCAGCCCAGCGGTGTGAGCGCAGCCACATAGCCCAGGTTGAGCGGGGGGATCGGGAACTGCGCAGGCCCCCGGTGGACGCGCCCATCGACAAGGTGCGCCGGGTTGATCAGCAGTAGGCGACGCGTCATCTACACCACGTCTTTGCGCTTCTGGAAGAACAGGATTGCCACGAGCAACACAGCATCGATCAGGCCCATGTTGATCCACGACCCGACAACGCTTGACCCGTAGATGAAGCTGAACTTCTCCCAGAAACTCTTGAGCATCCCCTCAGCGCCGCTGATGGCGCGCTGGCGATCCTCCTGCGCATCCTGGTAGACGTCCATCTGGTCCTCCCAGACGTTCATGTCGTCTTCCCAGGTGTTCATACACGCCTCGATGTCATCACCCGAGGCCGTCGCCGAGGCCGTGCACTCGTTTACCCCCTCACAGGCATCCCGCAGCCCCGTCCACATATCGCGCAGCCCCGACTCGCACTGCGCAAGCCCATCCTGATAGCCCACGAGCGCCTGGCGGAAGGACTCGCACTGCTCCAGGGTCGTCTGGAAGTTCTGTCGTGAGCAAGCAGCGTTGGGATCGTAGGGCAATGGATCATGCTGACTCGGTTCGGGCTTGGCGGGTACCTCGCACGTCTCGGCAACACTCTCTTCGGATTCGTCGAAGCACGCGTCAGGACGCGGCATATCCGGCGCCACCGGCTCCTGCGCCACCGCCTGCCAGGGGCTCGAGGACCTGACTGCCTCCAGCACCGCTTCCTCGAGCCGCTTGTTACTGCGATAGGTTGTGCCCTCAAACACGCGTTTCGACGGTTTGTCCAGGTCGAAGAACTCGGGGTTGAGGATGCCTGGGAACTCGCCGCAACGGGTGAAGAGGTTCGGTCCCATACAGGAGCACGAGGCCAACTTCTCATCGTTGGAGGCCTGCAGCCACTCATTCCAGCCCCGCTCCTCGCCATCCACCGTGCGATCCTCGGGCCAGCATGCATCGTCTGCAAGCTGCTCCCCGACATCGGAGAGCCGCACAAAGGCGCCAAAGGCCCAGCGCGTAGTCGCCGCAGCGCTGATGATGCGTCCACCGGGGATCAGGTCGAGCGGCATCAGCGCGCCAGCAAACAGGAACTGCGGCACCAGCACCAAGATAACCATCAGCAGGGCCACCATCTGGTTGGGCGAGCCCGCTAAGATGGCGAGCCCCATCAGGTAGCCGGAGAATGACCCAATGAACAAGGTGATGAACACACCCACCCACGCAAAGAGGTTGAGTTGGGGGGGCGCGTAGCCGACGAAAAGCGCTTTTGTAATGATGAACACGAGCGCCTGATACAGCGCGAGGACCACGCCCACCCAGAGCTTGGAGAAGACGTAGGGTCCGATCTTGAGTGCAATCGCGCGTTCACGCTTGTAGATGTCGATCTCCTTGACGATCTCGCGAACGCTTGCCATCGCCCCCACGAGGATCGCGATCAGGCCCATCATAAAGAGCATCGTAATGATGTTGAAGGCGTCACCCAATGCCGTGCTGAAAAGCTGGCGCCCCCACATGAAGTCGGCCAGTCCGATCATGGGTGAGAGGGCCAGCATGAGCGCCAAGCTGGCCTTGTCCTGGGTCATGATGTTGAGGTTCCGGAGCGACAAGATGGTGAACTGCCGCAGGGCTGAGACGCGCTTGGCTGGCTTCTGGCGAACTGCGGCCCGCTCCATCTGGACCGCACCGGCCTGAGCGCTCTGGAGCCGGTCCACCACGTATCTCCGATAGGCCGGCGAGGCACGAAAGCGCTCGTCCCACTGCTCCGGTTCGCCCCGCTTCTCATCCTCCAGGATCGTGTAGATGTCGTCGAACTCCATGTCCTTGATGCGTCGCTCGTAGTCCGTGCGGTACTGGTCAAAGTAGACCAGCGCCTCCTCGGGCGGACCAAAGAAAGCCACACGCCCACCCCGGACCAGGATGATCACCTTGTCACACATCATCACGTTCTTGGTCGCATGCGTGATCAGGACGATGGTGCGTCCCTGGTCCGCGAGCTTGCGCAGTAGGCGCATCATGTTGTACTCGGTGCCCGGGTCCAGGCCCGATGTCGGCTCGTCCAGGAAGAACAGCCGTGGCTTGGTCAGCAGCTCCACACCAATGGAAACACGCTTGAGCTGGCCGCCTGAGAGCTTGTGAATGGGGAGATCGCGGCGTTCCTCTAGATCGAGGTCGGTCAGGACCTCCATAATGCGGCGATGCCGCTCCTCAGGCGCCGTATCTGCTGGCATTCGAAGTTGCGCAGCATAGTCCAGCGCCTTGAAGACCGTTAATTCTGTATGGACGATGTCCTTCTGCGGCACATAGCCCATATCGTTGCGGAATAGATCGAAGTTCTCATAGAGGTTCGTGCCGTTAGCGAGCACTGTGCCGTGTGTGGCTGGACGAAAGCCATTGACTGCATCCATGAGCGTCGACTTGCCTGAGCCCGATAGACCCACGAGCGCCACAAACTCCAGTGGCTGGATCGAGAGCGAGATGTCCTTCAGCAGGTTCAGGTCCTTGGTCACCCACTTGTTGATGCGTATCGCATCCAGCCGTACGCCCTCTTCAGCGAGCTGGTGCACGTGCCCAGCAGCCAAACGTAGCTTGACGGGCCCGATGTGGACCACATCGCCATCCTGCAACCAGGCCTCCTCGTCAATGCGTTGACCGTTGACGAAAACACCGTTGGCGCTCTTGAGATCCTTGATCCGGCGCCGCGTACCCAGACGTTCGATCATCGCGTGGTAGCGGCTGACCAGTGGGTGGTCCAGCGTGATCGTGTTGTCCGGAGAGCGCCCGATGGTGATCGTCTCCTGGGCGTCCATCGACAGCATCTGCGTGGAGCCGGGCACGGGAACCGCGCCCGCAACACCAGGGGCAGCGGCCTCGGCAGTGGCAGGCCTGAAAGTCAGGGGAGGTGTTAGAGCGACGCGAACCCTCGCGGCGACGGCGGCAGGCGCCGGTGCCTGGGGCGTGACCGGGCGTACGCCCAGCGCGAACTCCTGGACCTGAATGGTGTCACCCGGCTGCAGACCCTGTGCCCGACGGGGCGATAGCGGCTGCCCATTGACGCGCGTGCCATTGAGTGAACCGAGGTCCATCACCGCCGCCTGACCATCCGAACCGACCGTGATCTGCAGATGGTGGCCCGAGACCATGGGACTCTCGAGGATAACGTCATTGTCGTCGGCGCGGCCCAGTGCAACCACGGGCTTGAGCAGGGGGTGCTCGCCGTGCGAGCCATCAGCGAGACGCACCTGAAGCACGCCATAGGCGTGGGGTGCCGGCGCCGCCGGTTGTGGTGGCCGCGGGGGACGACGCACTCCGCCCGCGTCACCACCAGGCGTGCCAGCGACCGGCGGCCCCGGGCGTCGCTCGGGGCCAAGAATCGTCGGCTGGCCTCCGCCACCGGGCGGCGGGGCGGCAGCCGGTTGCGACTGAGCTACAAGCACGATCGTGCACTGCCCAAGGCGCAAGGTACCGCCGGATGCCATAGGGACTTGGGTCTGGGGTGGCAAGCGCTGGCCGTTGAGCCAGGAGCCATTGGTGGAGCCCAGGTCTGTGACGATACATCCCCCAGGCCCCACATCCAGGCGAGCGTGGTGCCCGGAGACGAGCGCATCCTGGAGGACCACATCGTTGTCGGGAGCGCGGCCCAACGTCACAGTAGGTCGAGTGAGGGCGAACTCTGTGCTGCCCTGTTCGGTCTGGATGTGCAACGCCCACTGAGCGTTCATCTCAGAGTACTCCTCTCCTTGGCAATGCGGGGAACCCACGGGTCAGTATAGGGGGGACCATCGGCGCGTCAAATCGGAGCTCATGGTCACGGTGGGTGCTACTGAAGCTGCAGTTGACGCATGGCTTTGCCCGAGTATGCTTGTCGAAAGGTATGGCAGTCTCAAGGAGTGCACGGCGGACCCGATCGCAAGGAGGTACTGATGAAGGACATCTATCCCCCCATCAACGGCAAAGCCCCCGTGCTTCTGCACGGCGGTGACTACAACCCGGACCAGTGGACCCCCGATGTGTGGGCAGAGGACATGCGCCTGATGAAGCTGGCGCACTGCAACGCGATGTCGGTAGGCATCTTTGCCTGGGCGGCCCTTGAGCCTGCCGAGGGTCGGTTCACCTTTGACTGGCTCGACCGGATCATGGACATGCTGGCAGAGAACGGGGCCTATGCCGTGCTTGCCACACCGAGCGGAGCACGCCCCGCGTGGCTCGCCCGCACCTATCCCGAGGTCCTCCGCGTGCGCGCCAACCGCCAGCGCAACCTCTTCGGACAACGCCACAATCACTGCCTCACCTCGCCGGTCTATCGCCAGAAGACCTACACGATCAACGCCAAGTTGGCTGAACGCTACGGTAACCACCCCGCCCTCCTCGTCTGGCATTTGTCCAACGAATACAGCGGCGAGTGCCACTGCGACATGTGCCGTGCGGCCTTCCGAGCCTGGCTTCAGGCGAGGTATGGCACGCTCGATGCGCTTAACCACGCCTGGTGGACGGCCTTCTGGAGCCACACCTACAGCGACTGGGGCGAGATCGATCCTCCCAGTGAGATGGGCGAGACATCGGTGCACGGCCTGAACCTCGACTGGAAGCGCTTCATCACCGACCAGACGACGGATTTCATGCGCAACGAGATCGCGGCGTTGCGAACCTATGCCCCGGACGTGCCAGTTACGACCAACATGATGGGGACGTTCCCCGGCCTCAACTATTGGAAGATGGCTCCGCACCTCGACGTCGTCTCGTGGGATAGCTACCCGCGCTGGCACAAGCCGGGCCCGGACGGCGCGATCGATGATATCGGTCTTGCCTCCGAGGTGGCCTTCGTGCACGACATCAACCGCAGCCTCAAGGGCGGCAGACCCTTTATGCTGATGGAGAGTGTGCCCAGTGCCACAAACTGGATGGACGCCGCCAAGGTCAAGCGTCCCGGTATGCACGCACTCTCGTCGCTCCAGGCCGTAGCTCATGGATCGGACACGGTCCAGTACTTCCAATGGCGCAAGAGCCGCGGCTCTGCCGAGAAGTTCCACGGTGCCGTAGTCGACCATGTGGGACATGAGAACACCCGTGTCTTCCGCGACGTTGCCGACGTGGGCACCAAACTGGAGAAGCTCGCCGACATCGTTGGCACCACAGTGCGCCCCGATGTGGCCATCATCTACGATTGGGAGAATGCCTGGGCCATGAACGACGCCCAGGGGCCACGCCGGGGAGACAAGGGATACCTGGACGCCTGCAAGCGTCACTACCGGGCGTTCTGGGATCGCGGGGTTCCCGTCGACGTCATCGACATGGACCAGGACTTCACAAAGTACAAGCTCCTGGTCGCGCCGATGCTCTATATGGTCCGGCCTGGCGTCGACGAGCGTATTGCGGCTTTCGTCAGGGCGGGAGGTACGCTGGTCACCACCTACTGGAGCGGCATCGTGGACCAGAACGATCTGGTCTTCCTGGGTGGCTGGCCCGGTGGGAAGCTTCGCGAAGTGTTGGGCATCTGGGCGGAAGAGATTGATGCTCTGTACCCGGGCGAAGCGAATCACATCGTGCCCGATGAGGACAACGTCCTGTGCTTATCTGGCCCCTACGCAGCCCATGACTACTGCGATCTGGTCCACGTCGAGGACGCCGAGGTGCTTGCGACTTACGGGCAGGATTTCTACGCCGGGCGGCCGGCACTCACGATGAACCATTACGGAGAGGGTGAGGCCTACTATCTGGCCACCAATGGAGATGATCGCTTCCTGAGCGACCTGTACGCCGCCCTCTGTGCAGACCTGAACGTGCTGCGAAGCCTCAGAGCCGATTTGCCCCGCGGTGTCAGTGCACAGCTTCGTTCCGATGGCGAGCGCACGTTCGCCTTTGTAATGAACTTCAACGCTCAACCGGCCTCGCTCGACCTGGGCACAGCCTCCTATACCGACCTGCTTACCGGCGAGGTTCTGACCGGCGTTGTGGAGCTGGGCGTCTACGATGTCAAGGTGCTAACGGCATAGCCCACTCTGCCGTAGCAGTCAGAGACCAGCAGCCGCTATACAAGGAGTCGCCATGAACAAAGTTGCTCTGATTACGGGGGCAGGCCGGGGCATTGGGCTCGGCATCGCGATGGCCCTCGCTGCGGAGAGGTGCGACCTGACCATCATGGATGTCCATCCGGATGAGATCGTCATGCCTGCGCTTGCCGAGTT
>JAKJAE010000052.1:12138-12479 GCA_022707665.1 Chloroflexota bacterium | reverse complement strand
GCCGCCCTGCATGAACGATACGCAGGTGTTGCCGTGGAGATCATGGGGCTTGGCTCACGGGTTGTCCGCGAGTTGCGCGGCGCGGGACATGCGCTGAGCTGGACGGGGGCGCTGTCGATGACGACGGTTCCGAGCTATGCCTCTGCGTTGGCGTCGGTGACCGACTGGCTCCGCCGCTATGCGAACTATGCCATCGACGTCGTCGACACGATCTACAACACTGACCGGGGCGCCGGCACTTACGAACCAACCGTGACGCGGTTGATTCCCACCGAGCTTCCGGTCGGCCCTGGCGCCAGCGCTGTGGACGATCTGCCTGGGGGGGACGCCGAGCAGTGGCG
>JAKJAE010000052.1:0-12097 GCA_022707665.1 Chloroflexota bacterium | reverse complement strand
ACCGATGCGGCGAGCTTGTACGGGCGGATCATCGAACAGTGGACCGCGAACACCTACTATCGTGTCCTGCTGGATGCGGCATCGACGGAACACGCTGCACGATACCAGTTAATGGAATCGGCCACCCAGAATGCCGATGCACTGAGCGAGGAGCTGGTGTTGGCGATTCAGTCCGCGCGTCGTCAGGCGATCACGCGCGAGATGCAGGAGCTGGCCGTGGGTGCCGGGCTGCTGGATGGCTGAGAGGAGATGACCAGGTGAAGAGGCTCTGGGCACCGTGGCGAATGGCCTATCTGCGAGGGGAGAAGCAACCTGGGGATGGATGTGTGTTCTGCCGCAAAATCGCTGCTGACGATGCGGAGGAGCACGTGCTCTTCCGCGGGCGGCGCTGCTTCGTGATGCTCAACCGCTATCCCTATAGCAATGGGCACCTGATGGTCGTGCCGTACGTGCACGTGAGCTCGCTGGAGCTGCTAGATGACGCGACACTCCAGGAGCTATTCCAGATCGTCCGCCGGGCCCAGGCCGTACTCAGAGAGGCATTGCATCCGCAGGGGTTCAACATTGGGATCAACGAGGGACATGCCGCTGGCGCCGGCATCGAGGAACACATCCACGTCCACATCGTGCCCCGCTGGGATGGCGACGCGAACTACCTTACCGTGATCGGTGAGACACGCGTGCTTCCGGAGTTGCTAGGCCAGACATACGAACTGCTGAGGCCCCTGTTCGACACCTGGTCGGTGGAGTGACGCGCCTGCGTACGGCGGTTCAGTCCGAGCTCCGGTGGAGATATCCCACGGCCCCGGTCAGCCCAATGGCTGCCAACGCGATGAGACCGGCGACCGCAAGTGTGCTGACGTCGACCTGGACCCAGATCCCCAGCAGGCCCAACCCGAGGCCGATGCTCAGGGTGATGGCAAGCCTTCTCAGATGCTGGGTGACGTGTGCGTCTGGGGTGGGAAGCTTCCCCACACTGAGGATTCGCTCGCGGAAGGCGTGGAGGTCCCACGCAGCCAGCGCCGCTGTCGTGGCCGCCAGCGCCGGAAGTGCCGGCGCCCCTCGCCACAGAAGCAGCATGCCCATGAAGACGAAGGCCGCGAAGGCCAGCGAGCTGAGCCAACGTAGCTTGTTGATCTCCTCAGCAAGCACGGCCAGGCCAATGATGCACACGGAGACGCCGGCATAGGCCCAGGCTGAGGCAGCGGCGAACGCCGCGGCCAGAAGAATGCCGCAGCACGCAGCTGCCACATAGATGATCACCGCCAGACGCTGCGTCCAGGCCTGCTTCGCGCTGGCGTTCTGATCAGGTACGTTTGTGGACACAGGCTTTGGTCTTTCTATCCGTGATCAACTACTGGTGCCACGGTCGCGGCGCAAACTTCCGGATACCTGCCTGCACGGCAGTGTCGAGATTGGTACCGACTTGCCAGTTGATCACCGGGACGCCAATCCTCTGCAGTTGTCGCATCCAGAGTTGCCTTTCGGCGGCAGAAATCCGCACCGCCAAGTCGCGAGAAGGCCCTTCAGCCATCCCTTGCGCCTCGAAATGGACCGGATCCGGGCTCACGACGAGGATCTGGTACTCGCGTGCGCGGAGGCGCGCCAGGACGGGCGGATCATCCTCGCACAGTGGGCTGACCAGCACCAATTGTGACTTTGCCGGGAAGAACCGCGTGGGCAGGTAGTCGAGACTGTCGAAGACCAGGCTGTCGCCGACCTGCGCGCGAGAGAGCGCTCGGAGTATCCGTTGTCGCTGGTGCCTCCCCAGGTCTGGAAACGTCCGCTCCAGTCCCCTGCCATAGACCAGCAGGCCCACCCGGTTGCCATCGTTGAGAAACGCCTCTGCCAGCGCCGCGGTCACCTGGACCGAGTACTCGAACAGTGACTCGCCGTTCGAGGTGACACTGCTGCGTTCCCGCGCATCCAGCACCAGACCCACATCGGCGATCCGCTCCTGCTCGAACACGTTCGTGTAGACTTCCTGCTGGTGCCGGGCACTCAGCCGCCAGTTGATCCAGTGCGGCGGATCTCCCGGCTCATAGGCGCGGATGCCGAAGAAGTCCGTCCCTGAGCCCCCCTGGCGTGAGGGAATGGGCCCCGCAAATCCCCGCGTGCGCATCGGGCGTATCTTGACCCGCTTCAGCCGGGGCGTCTCGGGCAATACAGAGAGCTTCCCTGCAACATTGAAGGTGCGCGCGCGACGGAACAGCGCAAAGTGCTCGTTCGCGGTGACAGAGATGGCTCCGAAGGTGTGTGTCCCGCGCGTACCTTTCACCTTGTACTCGAACGTGTGCGTTCCCCCGGCCGGTAAGCTGATCAGATGGCTCGTTTCGCCGTCGACGACGAGAGTGGTGGGGACGCTGTCGGCAATGAACACTTCGTCAAGGTCGGCGCCCTTGTTGGTTACCGTCACCGTGACCGTAACCTCTGTATCGGGCCGCACGTAGTCTTTCGAGACGACTCGCGACACTGTGAGGCGGACGTCGGCTGGCTGGTAGAGGGCCACGGTCGCCAGGTAGACGACGAGCGGCAAGGCAACGGCGACGAAAGCGCCGTTGAGCACTGTGAGTCCCGCAAGCAGCAGAACGTAGATCAGTACCGCGATCTGGAAGGTGCGACGTAGCGTCAACCGATGCCCGCCTGTATCACAGGAACGGCTACCATGCGTTCCAGCTCAGAGACGACGTCGTCAGCCGCGTGGCGGTCGGTCCATAGGTCGGGCTCCAGGATCAGCCGGTGGGCGATTGCCGCGTGGGCGAAGAGCTTCACATCGTCGGGGATGACGAAGTCCCGTCCGTGCATGGCGGCCCAGGTACGCGCCAACTTCAGGAGCGCGAGTGCCCCTCTGGGACTGCTGCCCACGGCAACGTGACGGTGGTGGCGAGTGGCGCGCACCAGGTCGACCATGTAGCGCTCTACGTCCGTGTCCACATGCACACGCTCGATGACCTGACGCATTCCAAGCACGCCTGCCGCGTCCGTGACTGCTGTGAGTGAGAACTCGTCCTGCCGGCGTTCGCGACGACGGCGCAGGATCTCCTGCTCCGCGTCGCCCGAAGGGTAGCCGATGGACAGCTTCATCATGAACCGGTCGAGCTGCGCTTCGGGCAGTGGAAACGTTCCTTCATACTCGATGGGGTTCTGTGTCGCGATGACGATGAACGGATCGGGCAGCTCGAGCGTCTCCCCCTCAAGGGTGACCTGGTATTCCTGCATTGCCTCAAGCAGGGCAGACTGCGTCTTGGGCGAGGCTCTGTTGATCTCGTCGGCCAGGATGATGTTGGCAAACAGTGGCCCTTTGCGCAACTGGAACGCGCCGCCTGTTCGATCATAGACATAACCACCGGTGATGTCGCCGGGGAGCAGGTCGGGCGTGAACTGGATGCGCCGGAACGTCAGACCCAGGACGGTTGCGAAGCTGTTGGCGATCAGCGTCTTCGCCAGCCCCGGGTAGTCCTCCAGCAGCACGTGGCCTCCTGTTGATAGGCACGCTGCAAGGATCATCCGCAGGACCTCGGTCTTGCCGACAATGGCGCGCTCTACCTCGGCAATGATCTGCTGGGACAGTGCCGCCACATCGTTGACGGTGATCATCCGGTAGTCGTAGTCTGGATTACGATCTGTGCTCACTCTCAGCCTCCCCACGCACGATTCTCAATTCCTGTTCCACATAGGTCAGGGCCGGGTCCACACGGGCCATGATCTCGGCTACCGGCACGGCCGCAGCCCGGCGTCCCTTCAGGGTACGACGGATAGCCTTCCAGACCCGTGTGGGCCACTTCTGTCTGGGCGCCACCCCGCTCTGAAACGCGGCATACACGTGCCTGCGGACATTGTCGGGGATCCTGACCTCTCCACTCTCGATGGCCCTCAGGGCTTCCCGTGGTGTCATCCGGTTCTCATACCCAATCACGCTCGTGACGAACTGGCCCAGATAGTGGTCGAGTCGTTCACGCGAGTAGCTGCCTGCGACCACGTGCTCGATTCGTTCGAGCCAGACTCCGGTGAGGCCGATCGTGGTGCGCGACGGCGCCCTGGAGGTGTGGGTTGGTTCCTGGCGTCGCTGCAGGCTTCTGACCGCCAGGAAGGCTGCCAGACTTACGACCGGCAGGAGCAAGCACCCCTCGGGCAGCGCGCCCAGAACCGTACTCACGATCCAGGCCAGGTACGCCAAAGGCAGTATGATGGCGTCGCGGATGAAATCCTCCAGGAGGAACATTAACGGGAGCGCAAGCGCCAGCAGCACACCCGCGAGAATGAGGCCGTGTTTTAGCGCCGTTCGGTAACGCGTCGTCACCCCATGCTCCTGCATGCATCGGCAATGGCCTGAAGGCTCGCGATCGCGTCGCTCTCCTCCTGCGCCGAGCTCTCACCCAGCCCGTAGCGCGCTTTCTCGAAGAGCTCTGTGAGCCGGTTGACCGGATGCGGCGGAAGCTTGGCCTGGATGAGGTATTCCCGGAACTCACGGGCAGTCATCGTGGCGCCGCGATACACGCCGCGGCTCTCGCGCACGATGCGGGTCATCTCGACATAGCACCGGAGGATCGAGCTCCTGAGATCGCCGCCCCCTTCGATCTCGGTGATGGCTGCGCGTGCACTTCCAGCTAGCTGCGCCCACGTGTCGTCTGAAACGCCCCGGCTTTGCCTGAGGCGCCTGATCGTAACCACAGCGATGGCTGCCGCCACCAATCCGACGGCTAGACTCAGGCCACGCACCAGCCATCGCGAGACGCTGGCTGGACTGAACTCCTCATCCGTGAACGGCTTGGCTCCCGCCAGCTCGCCATCCTGCTGGATTCCAAGTGGGAACTCCCCAATCTCCTCCATCATCTCCGACTGGCTTTCGATGATGAGCGCCAGCAGGGTGAAGATCAGCGCCAGCCGGAGTATTGCGCCAAGCACACGCTTGCGCATCCTCTTGTCGATCAAAGTGAAGATCACGGCAAACGGGAATATGATCAGGTCAAGCACGAAGAACGTGCGCAGCAGCTTTACCAGTGTGTCACTCCCGGGCAACGCTCCCCCGACCGGGCCTACGAGCCCACCCGTACGGAACTGGTTGATGAGAAACTGCCAGATCTCCGCAAACGGAACCCCGGGGTCCAGGTCAAGGCGAGAGAGCGCCATCGCCAGCACAAGCAGGGCCACGATGGCCACGCCAAGCGCAACTATGCGGATCACCAGAGAACGTGACTGCCTCATCTCCAAGCTCCAGCAGTTGACGGCCTCAAGGCACGCCGCGAATGAGCGGAGCCAGGCCACGCCGAGAGTATAGGCGCGCCAGAAAAGTCGTCAAATCGGCGCTGCAACCAGCCACTCTGAGGTCCTCCCGCTCTACTCTTCTTCGCGTAGTCATAGTCGCCCGTGCCATCTTTCCCTTTGCTTTTCTTTGAAATCAAAATAGCCTATGCGAAGTGATGAGCCCTCCCAAACTGCCGCCGTGGCGCGTGCCTCAACACCTATCAAGTTGGTCAGCTGTTCTGCAAACTGAACTGGGGAGCCTGTGGTGACAAAGACGTGCCCGGCTGCATCGTGCTCGGGCGCCAGAGCCCCTATTGTCCCGAGCACACGCCGAACCTGACGTGCCACTGCGGGTGCGGGATCGATGATACCAACACCCGATCCCACGATCGTGGCTATCACATCGGACGCAAAGGGGTAGTGGGTACAGCCAAGGACGAGCTGGTCGATCCCGCGGCCGATGAGCGGTGCGAGGCATCCCTTGAGCAGCGCTTCTGTCTGCGGGGAGTCTGTTGCTCCACACTCAATGGCCTCGACGAGGCCCGGGCAGGTCTGGGTATGGATCGCGACAGACTTCCCAAACCGGTCCGCCAGACGCCGGTACAGGTCACCCTGAAAGGTGGTGGGAGTCGCCAATACACCCACCACACCGGATCGCGTACGCTCTACAGCCGGCTTCACGGCTGGCTCCATGCCGACAAAGGGAACCCCGGGGAACATCTCACGGAGTGCCGTTAGCGCTGCCCCAGAGGCCGTATTGCACGCGACCACGATGAGTTTTGCTCCAAGGCCAAGGAGCGACTCCGTGATCGCGATGACGAAGCGACGTATCTCCTCGATCGACCGTGGCCCATAGGGCAGGTGCGCTTGGTCCGCGAGGTACACCGTCGACTCGGCGGGCAATAGCGCCACAACCTCGCGCCACACTGACAGCCCGCCTACGCCGGAGTCAATGACCGCAATGGGTTGCTGCGTTGGCTGAGCCCCTGACGGCAGGTCCATCGAGGCCACCTACGGCGCGACGGTCAGTGAGTACTCGTACGGTGCAGACTCGGTGGTTACCGGAGCCGCAGCCGAGACCACAAGGACCGCGGAGTCAGCCGTATCGCCGAGGGGTAGCGTCCATTCGCCCGAGGTCTCTCCGCCCGAGAGCAACCGGGTGACAGTCACCTCGCCACCGTTGCCATATTCGATGAGTTGAAGCAGCCACCGCTGAGGCAAGACGTTAGCATGGCGCACGAAACCCTCGGCAACCCAAGCCGAGTCCTGCTCCTCAACATCATCATCGACGATGGCAGTACCGTCTGCCATCACAACGACGTCGTCGATCGCCAGCCCTGCCTGATTGACAGCCGCATCGGTAATGTACTCGAAGCGGATAGCAATTTCCTGCCCGACGTAATCGCCAAGGTCAGCCGAGAGCTGCTCCCAGCCATCACTGCTCCCGGTCAGGCCGCAGCCCAGGTTTGCGCTGTTCGGATCGGCCTGCGTGCACCCAAGTCCTGCATCCTCGAGGATATGCCACGAGATCGCGGGATCCGCGAGGTCATCAGGGATCGTGCCGGCCTCGGATGTGCCCACGGCGACATAGGCATAGTCCCATCCCTCTTCAATGTGGTACCAGGCCCAGAAACTCATCTCAGCCGTTGCTGCTCCGGTCAGATCGATGACGCGCGATAGCCTGGGTGCCGATTCATCAGCGCGATTCGACCACCAGAGATACTTGCCACTGTGCGCATCGGTTGCCATCAACCGCGTCTGCGTGCTCCCGGCAAACGTCAGGTTCAGCGGTTGCCGCGCATCGATCTCGATGTAGTCAACACCGTACTGAGCCACCGTGCTCCGGCGTGTCACCGGGTAGGAGGAATTCCGGGTATAGGAAACGTCTGTCGCAGGTCCCGACACATCGATATCGTCGTAACCGTACTGGCCATCATCGATCGAGGTATCGTCGACCCAGTTGGCGACGACCCAATCGGCGAAGATGTCCTCATGGGTCAGATCGAGGTTCAGTGCATCTCGCAGGACCAGATCGACACTCTCGAGCCCATTGGCATCGTGGGCAACGAGGGCCTTGGTGGCATCCTCACCAAACCGGTCAAGGAAGTAACTCATGAACAGATAGGAAGCCCCGTAGTGTGCTGCAGCCGAACCGGTCTGGCTCACCTCAGGCCACGTGTTGAGCTGCGTATCCGGCTGGTCGAGGTAAGCGTACTCGCTTCCCCCAACGTCATACATGCTTGTGCGTCCGGGGTAGGTGCGGTTGTTGAGCTCCATGGCCAGCTCTGAGCACCCTTCGTTCAGCCACGTGGCCTCATTGCGATCGTTGTTCCAGTGGATCATGTGCTGAAACTCGTGCGCGAGCACGCCGTTATAGAAGGGATCGCCCACCTGCATGCCCTTGTCGAGGTGGATGTAGAACATCTCTGCTTCGTTGGAGTCCTCGCGGACTGCACGCACGTAGGAATCAGCACTCGAGAAGTACCCCGCAACGGTGCTTCCCAGGTTCGACGCGTGGAGGATGCTCAGATGGGGGTCACCATCGACACCGGGCGTCCACTCTGAGCCAAAGAACTCACGGTTGGTAGGGTAGGTGTGTTCTTCGAAGAGGTCAGCCGCCTCCTCGATGTCCTGAAGATCGTAGCTCAGACCTTGTTCGACCCACATGTAGACGTGGTCCGTCACGTAGACGAGCTCCGCATCCAGCTCAAAGTTGAGATCGTCGTCGAGGTTGGATACTTTGAATGTCCGCACGTCGCCGACCGAGTATGGGGTAGCGCTTGCCCTGACGACGCGCAACGTGTCAGCGGCGACACCGCGATAGCGGATGGCCAGTTCGTGAAGGTCGGCATCGGGCAAGATCGCGGATTCAAGGGCCAGCAGGGTCTCCTCGGCCTCATCGGGCGGAGGCGCAAGCGTTGGGGCAGGAACGCCTGACTCTGGACCAGGCTCAGACGGATCATCCTGCCTGTAGAAGGGCGTCGGCTGAGGGAATGGCGTGTTCTCCCCAGATCTCATCATCAGATAGGCTGCGCCCAGGCAGACGCAGCAAGTACAGATCAGAAAGGCCACGAGGACGACGACCAGGACCACGCCACCAACAGTATAGGGCAAGCGACGATCGCTCATGAGCATTCTCCTAGAGAAGAGTCAACCGATCCGCGGAATCCCACAGCGACTGCAAGGAGCTTAGGGCTGGTGACCCTCCCGCACGAGGCTATCGTGATTATAGCCAAGCGGGACAGGCATGACAAGAGCGTGCTATAATGGCGCGGTGATGCAACGGTCAACGAAGGCGGGACGCCTGCTCTCACCAGCCGGGCACCTTCGGGAACGCCACAGCTTCGTGGTAACGCTCGTGTTCCTGGGTAGCGTGGCGCTCTACACGGCTACGCTAGCCCCGGGGACCCTCTTCGGTGATCCGTCGGAGTACCAGTTCATCCCGGCCATCTGGGGCATCGCGCACCCGCCCGGCTATGCGTTCTATACCTTGCTGGCGGGCATCTGGCAGCGTGCTGTTGCGATCGGAAGCGTGGCCATGCGCACGAACCTGCTCGCCGCGTTTGCTGGAGCCTGGGCAGCTTCACGGGTCACCGCCATCGTCCTGACCCTGGGAGCGCAGGAGGAGGAATCTCTGCGGACCAGCCCGTGGTGGCCCTGGGGTTCGGCCCTGGCAGGAGGATTCGCCGTCGCCGTCGCGCCAGACATCTGGCAGCACAGCATCCACGCCAATGCTCACATCGTGAGCGCAGCCCTCACGATCACACAGCTCTGGTTCCTTGTGAAATGGTGGCGCACGGAACGCGGAGCTTGGCTCTATGGTCTGGCCTGGCTGGTGGGCATCGGCGTGACCCACCATCCAATCACGGTGTGGGGAATTCCGGCGTACCTTGTCTTCATTCTACTGACCAGGCCCCGGATCCTCAGAGAGTGGCGCACCATCCTGGGCGGCATCGCCGCAGCGCTGTTCGGGCTGATGCCGTGGCTCTACCTCCCACTGAGGAGCCCTCACGTGCCCTTCGGCCCCACGGATATGGCCAGTTGGGACGGCTTCCTGCGCCACGCCACGGCACAGGGCCTGCGAGTGAATCTGTTCCACTTCGGGTTGGCCGATCTACCCGACCGCTGGCGCGTGTTTCTGTCCCTGTTGCACCTGCAGGTCAGTTGGCCCCTGGGCATCCTCATCGTGCTGGGGTTCGTCGGGCTCGCAGTTTCTCGACCGAAGGTAGCCGTGCTCTGGGCAGGTTACCTGGGTGGGCACCTGCTGTTCACGATGAACTCCGTACAGGACGTGATGGCCTACCTGCTCAACGTTTTCGTCCCTCTCGGCGTGCTCGTGGCCCTTGGCCTTCAGGTCGTCCAGCGCACGACACGCAGACCCTGGTTGCGTGGGACGCTCGTCGCCGCGTGCCTGGCGCTCATCGCGGGGCATGCTGCGCATACCTTCCCACGGATTTCGCTGCGCACGTGGCGTGATGCTGACGCCTATGTCGAGGCACTGAAGCAACGGTTCGCCGGTCAGGGCGAGAGTGGGGCACTGCTCTCCGACTGGGAGCATCTGACGCCTTACTACTACTCGGCGCTTGTTGAAGGTCAGCCCATAGATTCGCGCGATCTCCGCCCGGTCTACGTGACCGGTGCACAGCCGTGGGTCGAGAGTGTCTTTGCCAACCTTCCGTTGGGTGATGTCTATCTGACAGCCTACCGCCGCGATGTACGCGACCTCGGGTTCCGGCTGCGCCCTCAGGGCGACCTCTACCAGGTGCTTGAGCCTCCAGCGCTGGCCAGCGTGACGCCGACAATGCCGTTGGTGGGTACAACCGTTGGTGGGGCGATCGATGTGCTCGGGTACGATCTGTCCAGTCTCGAGGTGGGCCAGGGCGGGTCCCTGTCCCTGGTGCTCTACATGCGGGCACGGGAGGCCGTGGCCACGATCGTGATGCCCTCTGTGACCCTTGGGACCATTCCGCAGCAGTTCACTACCGACAGCCGGCACCTCACGCCAGACTGGTTCCCGGGGGAGTTGATTGTCGAGCGTTACGAGCTCTACGTGCCTTTCGCACTCGAACCCGGGCGGTATCCCCTGGCGCTCCAGTTCGACGACTTGGGGCAAACACGCCAGGCATTGACCTATGCCGATGGCACCAGATCCCTTGAGTTGGGGCACGTGGATGTCATCGCCGTGCCTGGCGCCGGACGTCGGGCAGATGCAGTCGACCGGGGCCTCACCAACATCGGCAACCAGGTGCTCCTGAGATCTGCCTTGACGCGGGTGGGCACGACCGTCAGGCCGGACCTCTGGACGATACCGCTGTCAGCACGGCCAGGCCAGGCAATCCACCTGCGATTGGCCTGGCGTGTGCTCGCCCAACCCACCACCAGTTACACTGTGTTCATCCACGTGATCGATGGTCAGGGTCAGGTGATCGTCGGACACGACTACACGCCGTTGGGGGGCGCGTTTCCCTCATACCTGTGGTTCCCCAAGTGGTTGGAAGGTCAGGTCGTCGAAGACCCGTACCGTTTGGTGCTGCCCGAGAACACACCGCCCGGCGAATACTGGGTCGAAGTTGGGATGTACGAAATGGGCAGCGTCAGGCGAGTTGCGCAGCTCAGTGCAGAGGGTGTGCTGACGGGCGATCGCCTCATTCTCGGGGCTGTGCACGTCACACCGTAAGATCGGTGAACTGGGGAGGTCGCTATGGATAGTATCTTGGTCCCATGGGTGATTGCCACGACGATTCTACTGTTTGTGGCAGCCTACTGGATCTACACGCTTGAGCAGCGGATCAAGGCTTTTGCCACACGCTACCAGGATCTACTGAAGATAGCGGAGGCGCTGGCTGCTGCGCCGGATCAGGCTGCACTCCATCCCCTCGTGACCAGGCTGGACGGCCACGAGGCCCGTATCAAGGATATCGACGAACACCAGCAACGCCTGGCAGCCGTGCTGGGACACTCGGTCCAGGGACTGGGCGTCGTGCGGTACAGCGCCTTTGAGGGCATTGGGGGGGACCAGAGCTTTTCGGTCGCCATGGTGGACAGCACGGGGCGCGGCACCATCCTCACCGGTCTTCACGGCGGCGAGAATGTGCGTGTCTATGCGAAGCCGCTAAGCAACTGGCGCTCATCATACAGCCTCAGTGCCGACGAACAGCGCGCCCTCAGCGAGGCACGCGGCATCGTGGAGGACAGGGCCCGCCAACCCTAGAGCGAGGCCCCGATTGGGCTTGACACCATCCAGCAGGCCCGTATCATCATCAACGGCACAGGGCTGTTTTATGCGTTGAGACCGATGGGTACTCTGTATGCTTCAGGCCGGTGCGCGTAATCACTCAAGGAGGATATCCATGTCGTTTCTCGGAGGGAAGAACAAATCCCAACCCACGCTGGACAGCACGCCGCGAGCCGTCGCTCCGAGCCGGCCAACGTCATCGCCGATTGAGTCGACGATCGGCCCCAACACCCATGTCAAGGGTGACATCCAGGGAGATGGCGGCCTGCGCGTCGACGGTGTCGTCGAGGGGACGATCGAAGTGACGGGAAACCTGGTCATCACGGAAAGCGCCAAGGTCCGCGCCGAGATCAAGGCCAACAACATCTCGGTTGCAGGCGCCATACAAGGCAACGTCACAGCGACACGAGTGGAGATCCTCGACACCGGCCGGGTGTGGGGTGACCTGACTGTGAAGTCCCTCCTCGTCAACGAAGGAGCGTACTTTCGCGGGCAGACCATCATGCCCCAAGACCTGAAACCCCCGCAGCTTCAGGCACCGGCTCAGATCAGGAACGAAAGCGCGACCGGCGCCGATGCTGGTACGGTCGTGGATGTCGAAGCTCACGGTTGAGGACT